>JBDRLK010000652.1:0-9363 GCA_043813155.1 Pseudomonadota bacterium
GCCACTTCGGGTTGGACGGGTCGGCGACAATAAGGTTCGAAGGCGTCACTGTTTCCCCGCCGTCGCCGGGCGGAAGGTCGACGGTGTCCGCGGAAGGATCGTGCCAAGCGTCTTCCACGGGCGCATCCGCGCCGTCGAGCTCACCGATCACATCGGGGTCGGTGTCCCCGGCGTCCGCATCATCGTCGGTCCTGCCGTAGCTGCCGTCACATCCTGCGCCGAAACACGACAGCATCAGCGCGGCCGCGGCGACGATGCCCATTGTGCTTTTCATGCGTGCTCCTTAATCGGTGACCGACTCCACGAGCCTCCTGAGCGCCTCGTTCTCATCCTCCCGGCTGTCCACGCTCGCGTCGTTCCAGCTCGTCACGATGTCGAGGCTCGGTATGACGGCCATGACCCTGGGGCCGCCGTGGCCGAAGGCGCCGTAGGTGTCCTCGGGGGCGTCGGGCCAGTGGCGCTGGCCCCCGCGGTCAACCCCGTTCGTCCACCAGGCGAAGCTGTAGCTGCCCATGTGATCAGTCTGGTTGTTGCCTCCGCCGATGGAGCGCTGGCCGGAGATCATCTCGGCCCCGCTGCCCGACGTGCGCGGGATGGAGTTGGAAAGCGGGCTCGTCGTGATCTGAAGCACGTGCTCCGCGCTGAGAAGCTGCGTGTCCTCCCACCTTCCCATGCGCATGTACAGCAGGCCGAAGCGCGCGAAATCCCGCACCGATATGCCGACCCGGCCGGGCCTGTCGCCCGTGCCGAAAGCCATGAGCGTCGGGTTGTCCTCGCACTGGATGACGTCCGTGAGGATCGAGTGGAAGACCCCGCCGTCCACGCGGTCCCATGACGAGCCGTACACGCTCACAAAGAGCGTGTCGAAAAAGAGCGCCATGTTGTAATCGCTGTAGTCGAAGGCCGCGCCGGGCTGCTCCACCACGCCGTAGCACGATACCTGGTTGGCCAGGTGCCGCCACTCGATGTCGCGGTCCTTGTGCCCGAGACCCGCGTTGAGATCATTGAGCCTCGGCTCGTGGTCCGCGACTTTTGCTGTTTCGCCGGGGAGGAGGCCGTCCTCGATCGCCTCGAACAGGAAATGAGTGTAAAAAGGCTTGCAGGCCGAGGCGATATCGCCGCGTCCGGCCTGGTCGCCCCATGTGTACACCATCACGCCGCCGCGGACAACGCAGCCGCGGCCGCCGACAAAATCGCGGTAGGAATTCAGCCCTGATTCGTCGAGGCCCATGTCGGCGGGCGAGGCCGTGTCCCACGTCGCGCCAGGATAGACCGGGGGCAGGGCAATCTCCTCTTCCTCGACCAGGTCGACCGCATCTTCCGCGGGCGCGTCCCCGGCCGCGTCGCCGGGAGCGTCCGCGTCGCCAGCATCGCCGGGCGAATCCTCGTCCATGCCGATATCCATGCCGTCCGCGCTTTCGGGCGCGTCCACGGTCTCCTCGCGGTCGGAAACAGTGTCCCTGGCGTCGCCGTCATCACCGCTCCTGCCGTAATAGGCGTCACAACCCGCCAGCAGCAGGAAAATCGCAGGATGAAGATAAAGAGGCAGGGTTCCCATTTTTCTCGGCATCACTGTTTTAAATACCACTCCTTGCCGCCTTGTTCAAGCCGAACGCTACTCCATGTATCCCAGCTGGCGAAGCTGCTCCCTGAGCTCTTCGGTCATGATGACAGGGGTACCCTGAGCCGGCTGCGGGCCCTGCAGGATGGCGTCCAGGATATGGGAATACTTGCGCTTTGTGCCGCGGCGCTTCTTTGCCAGGTTGACCTTTTCCTCCGGGTCCTTCTCCTTGTCGAACAGGAATTCGTAGTCCCTTCCCCTGATGTACTTGAAGCCGGCGTCCTGGACGCACTTTTCTTCGTAGCCATAGGTAATATCCTCACTGAACGCGAGAAGGTTGGAAAGCGTTTGCGTTTTCATTGCTTCGATCAGGTCAACGCCGTCCAGGCCGAAACCGCTCCTGTTGATGCCGGCAAGGCCGAGCAGGGTAGGGGCTATGTCCATGTTTCTTACCTGCTGTTTTACCCTCACGCCGGTTGGAACGCCCGGTCCGTGGAAGACGAGCGGAACGTCCAGGACTTCGGCGAACATCGTGTGCCCGTGGCCCACGCCGTAGTGGCCGCGGGGGTCATTGCGGTACGCCTGCTCCGCCAGGGCGTGGTCCCACAGCTCTTCGCCGTGATCGGCTGAAATGACGAAGATGGCGTTGTCAAAGAGGCCCATGTCCTTCAGGCAGTCGATGAGGCGGCCGATCTGGTCGTCGACAAAAGAAAGGGCCCCGTCGTACAGGGCGGTCTTATGGCTCTTGAAATTCCTGAATCCCCAGTCGTCCGGGTCATTGATCCTGTAATAGCCCCATTTCGTGTGATCCTTGACGTGGGGCGCCGAGTCCAGCGTCGGGTAGAGCTTGTCAAAGGGGGGAGCCGGGTTGTTGGGCTCGTGGACGTCGATGAAGTGCACGTAGAGGAATATGGGCTTTCCGCGGTCCGGCGATTCGGGGCCGGTGACCTGCGCAATGTCCGTGAGGGCCTGGTCCATGAGGGTATTGGCCTTCTGGTACACGAGGTAGGTGTGCCTGTCGAATCCCTGGACCATGTTGACGTGATACGACGAGAGCGCATTCACCGTGACGGCGATGGTGGCGTAGCCTTTTGCCTTGAGTATTTCAGCGAGCGTGGTGTGCCTGCCGTCGAGCATCGTCACCCTGCCTTTTTTCAGGTGGCGCAGGCCCCCGTCAAGCTCCGTTGCATGAACACCGACGGCCAGTGGCCGCTTTGACGTGAACAGGCTGGCCATGGAAGGCGCGGTCCAGGGGGATTGGGCAACGGCATTCTCGAAAACAACCCCGTTGCCGGCAAGCTCGTCGATGACGGGCGTTGTTTCCCAGTGGTATCCGTAGCAGCTCAGGTGATCCTTCCTGAGCGCGTCGATGAGAAGGAAGATGATGTGAGGCTGCTCGGCTTTCAGCCTTTTGGGCTCTTCGCACCCCGAGTGCAGCAGCAGCGCGGCTGCGGCCGCCGCGGTGACAAACGCCGAATATGTGGACCTATTTCTCATAACGCAAAAAACATTCATTTATATTGCATGACCCGGTCTTTTTCAACTCAAAATGTGGAGCATTTTTTAACAATAGCCAGGCGCTACGAGAACAGGGACACTTTATGCGCCTTGGGTGTATAAGATATTAGGCGCGGAAATCTAGACTGTTTCATGAAAATCTCATACAGTACTAATCCCATGAACGAGCCAGCTGCCCCTGAACTGTCGGTTGTTCTGCCGGTCTACAACGAGGAGAGCAACCTGCCCGAGCTCCATCGGCGGCTGACCGAAGCGCTTGAATCTCTCGGGACCTGTGAAATCATCTACGTTGACGACGGAAGCACGGACGGAAGCTGGGATATCATCCGGGGTTTTGCCGAGAAGGGCTGCGCCAGGGGGATTCGCCTCAGCCGCAACTTCGGCCACTACCAGGCGCTTACCGCGGGAATGGACCATGCCGCGGGCGGCTATGTCGTGACCATGGACTCGGACCTGCAGGACAGGCCCGAGGATATCCCGAAGCTCTATGAGAAGATTCGCGAGGGATTCGACACTGTCTACGCGGTTCACCGCGGGAAAAAGCATCCCTTGATCAAGCGAGCCGCCTCCAGGCTCTTCATGGGGATGCTTGCCAGGCGCATGGGAACGCCCGGCCCGGTCGTGAGCAGCATTTTTCGAATATACAGCGCAGGCTTCGTGAAGTCCTTCCGGGGGCTGCGGGAGCAGGACAGGTTCCTGCCCGGCATGTTCTCGTGGATGGGCTACAGGCAGGCAGGCGTCGAGGTGCTGCACGCGGGGAGGCATTCGGGAAAGCCGAAATACGACTCGGCCAGGATGCTGAGGCTGGCCCTGAGCAGCGTCGTGACCTACTACAGGCTTCCTCTCCACTTTTCCTGGATACTGGGGGGGCTCGTGACCCTCGCGGCGCTTGTCATGGCGCTGATCCTGTCGACCGGGCACTGGCGCAGCGGCGCGGCGGCCGAGCCATGGGTTGTCACCATGACCATCGTTCTGTTCATCGGCGGCATCCAGCTGCTGATGATCGGCGTGCTGGGGGCGTATCTCAGCAGCCTCTTCAACCAGGTCCTCGCCCGTCCCCTCTACCTCATCCGGGATACTGCAGGAGAAAAAGAAATGTAGCTGCGGGCCGAGCCTGTCGATTTATGGTGCTGCACGCCCTCGGCGTGCCGGATACAGGCTCGGCCCTTGGCCCGCCCGTGTATTCGAATCGATTTCAGGCACGCCAAAGGGCGTGCAGATACTGCGCGTGTATGCGTCAGAACTCGATGCGCCACTTGATGTCGACGCCGATGTTGCCGAACTGCTGGCCGCTGTCGCCGCCTTCAGGGCCCTTTTCATTGTCCCAGCCCCCCTCCAGTGAAAAGGCGTCGGTCACCCTGTATTCCACGGCCGCCTTGAAATAGGTCCCCCGCTCCATGGATTCCGTGCTCGTCAGGCCCGTGACGGCGCTGAGCTTGATCTTCTCCGTCAGGTTCTTTCCGATCGTAATCATGGGCTGGGCCTGCTTGGTCTGCTCGTCGAATTTTGTGGTGATCCCGAACTGGTCGATGATGGGGATGAGCTGCTTGACGTGTGAGGAGATTTCATCGCCGACGACCGCCGCCGCCACCAGCTCGGCGTTTTCAATCTGCGCCATTTCCTGCCTTGTCATGCCGAACTGGATGAGCAGCAGGATGTCCTCCTCGGCCAGCTCGGGATCGGAGGTAACGAAAACGGCAAAATCGTCGGGCGTTCCCACGGCATGCAGATGGATTTCCCAGTCCCTGATCCTGCCTTCCGCCATGACGTCGAAATAAGCCTCGGTCCTTACCGGGTTGTTGAAGTCGAGAACGCCCCTTTCGAGCGCGAACTCCTTGCCGCTCCACCTCACGACGCCGCCTTTTCTCACGACCACGCTGCCCAGCAGCACGGGCAGGATATCCGTGCCCATGAGCCTGAATGATTTCTGCGACTCGTCGATCCTGAAATTCGCGTCGGCCACGTTGTTGTTCACGGAAAGCTTGTTCGTTCCATGGAGCGTCACGTCGAGCGCCACGTGCTCCTTGCCCGCCTCGTACACCTTGACCTTCTTGGCCTTCCTGGTCACTATTTTTTCCATCTGCTGCGTCAGGATGAAGTCCTTGGTGTAGCGCAGGTTCGTGACCCACACGTCCCCGGAGAGCGAAGGGATGGTCTCCGCCTTGCTCTTGCCGATCGTGAGGTTGCCCTCGAACCCGATGGGCATGCCCTTGAGAAGGCGGATGCTGATATCATTGAACTCGTTGTAAATGCTGTAGGCTACGGGCTTGAAGGACTCGAGCTGCACCGTGCCGGTGGAGAGAAACTCGCCGCCGGCCAGCTTGCCCCCGATGTCCACGGCAATGGTATTCTGGTCGAGGCTCACGTTGCCCTTAACGTTGTCGAGGCGAAGGGACGCGCTCTTGAGCTTCATGACCTCGCAGTCGATGCTGATGTCGCCGAGGAAATACATCTTTTTCCACTTGCCCGAGAGCAGGAGGCGCGGGGAGATGTGCCCTCGCGCAAAGGTGATCTCGCCGGTGAGCTTTTTGAGCAGGTTGAGGTCCACGTTTCCCTGGACCGATATGGACGGTCCCTTGCTGTTGAGGCCCCCGGTGATTTTCACCTTCGTGCCCTCACCCTCCAGCTGCACTTTTTCGAAGCTCAGGCTCCCCTGCGTAAAGCCGATGATGGCGCGCGCCGAGTTCCTGATCTCGTACCCGGAGATCTTTGCGTGAAGCCTGTCAAGGTCGGCCGTGCCGCTCAGCTTGAATGTGTCCCACAGCGCGGCCTCGGCGTTGATGCTGCCGTTGAGGCTGATTTCATGTTCTTCGGTCGTCAGCCCTCCCGTGATTTTCGTAAGCTCCCTGCGGCTCAGCGTCAGGTCCCTGATGTCGAGAACGATCGTGCTGCTTCCCTTGTTTTTCAGGTCCGTGACCGAGCCGAGATGGAGCTTTCCGTCCATCAGATCGCCCGTCAGCTTCACGATGCTGTTTTCTAAATTCACGATGACGGCGCCGTCCGGCTGGCTCACCCCCCCGAGGCTCATGCCGGTGAGGCTGATCGCGGCGTTGTCGACTTGAGGGTTGTCCAGCGTTCCCCCTACGCGCGTTTCAACCGAGGCCGTGAAATTGAGCCCGAATCTGCCCAGGTCGAAGGCTTTGAAATGCTTCGATTTGATGTTCTGAAAAGAGACGCCGACGTCAATGACATCGTTTTCACCCTTGCCGCCCTCGATGGCCAGGTCGCCGACCTTGCCGGAGAGCTTGAGCCTCTGAAACCGGATATCGTCCGTGTTCCATGAACCTTCGAGGGAGCCTGTCTCGAAGTCCTGGCCGAAAACATCGATCTTCGTCAGGTCCATGCCGGCCAGGACCGTGGTCCTCCTGATGTCGGGCTCGTACTGGACGGATATGTCGCCTTTCACAAGCGCCTCTATGTTCTCGAGCAGCTTGCTTCGCACCTCGAACATCTTTCGCAGGTCGCTTACCCACATGCCGTCGGTATGAACTTCCCCGGCGACCAGCGTCCCCTTCTCCCGCTTATTGCGAAACTCGATCCTGGCGCCCGTAACCTCGTACTTGCTCCTGCCCTTGCTTGCCTGCAATTTCGGGATTTGAATGATTCGCAGGTTTTTCACGGCCCTGTACTCGAGCTGGAAATTCGTGTTTCCGAACGTGACGCCGGCCATGTGGAAATTGATGAGCGAGGCATTGGCGATCACGGTCGGCCGGCCCATCTTTCCCGAAAGGGAGACCTGCATCCTTCCCATGCCCCGGATCGGCACTTTGGCGATTGTGTTGATATCAGCGCCATTAAACTTGTGATAGTTAATGGACATGTTGAAGCTATTATCGAAGTTCAGCCTGACGTCCGCCGTGAGGGCCGAGTTGTGGAACCGGACGTTGGCGCCGCGAAAGCGGAAATGCTTTTGCGTGATCTCGAGGCCTGATTTGACCAGTATCCTGCTGACGTGAATAACCTCGGATGCCTTCGGGTTTACGTCTGGGTCTCCCGTAAAAACCCTGAATTCCCTGACCTCGAGGTCCAGGTCGCCATCGAGGTCCACGGGTTTCAATGTCCCGCGGAGCCTCACGGGCCCGTAGCCCCTGAACTTGTTGGCGCAACCCTGTTTCACCTGGTGAAAAATATGGGAAATCGAGATTCCGTCCAGGTTCGAATCGAAGGTGAGGTCCAGGGTGTCGTTGAGATCGAGGGTGGCGTTGAAGCTCAGCACGCCGCCTCCGCCCTCGATGCTGGCGTCCTTGAACTCCAGCCTGTCGTCCTTGTAGATGATTCTCGATGTAATCGTACCGGCCTCGTAATTCGAGACCTCGAGGTTCTCGATGCGGCAGTTCGCGTCGGCCGAGATGTTGCCGTCCTCAAAGCTGAAGATGCCTTCGCATTTCTCATGGCCCTCGAGCGGCGGGATTCTGGGAAACAGAGTCGAGATAACGGGAAGGGGCGAGGAGACATTGAAATTGGTCATGACCGACGGCGGCTTGCCCTCGATCAGGGCCAGCTCGCTTTCCCTGAGGCTGGCAAGGATATCGACCGCGTCGAGGCTGAAATGCTTGATCTTGATTTTTTTGAGCCCGGAGGTCACCTCGACCGTGGTCCTGGACTCGATCTTGTTGATGTCGGACGTGACCTCGCCGGCCGTGATGCTTCCCTTTCCGGTCAGGAATCGAATCTCGAATATGATGTTTTCCTCTCCCGTCACGTCGAGGTTGATGGCGCTCAGGCTCGCGTTCACGTCCCAGGGGGCCGAATTCGTCGCCTGAAGCGTGAGGCTTCCGTTGATGATGCTGAGCGTCTCGATGAGGGGCGTCCTGCCTTTCGTCTCCTGCTTCTTTTTCATCGATGGCAGGTTCATGACCCGTTTGTCGTCGATGACGAGGTTGATGGCCGGCCTGGTGAGGGCGATCTCCTGGATATCGAGCTCCTGCCTGAGAAGGGAGATGGGGTCGGGCGTCACCTCCAGCGTGTCGCAGGAGAGGAATTTTACGCCGCCACGGTCTGCCACGGAAACGTCCTGCGCATAGATCCGCGGGGGGAGGAGCTCGAAATTCAGCGACCCGATGGTCACCTTGCCGTCGATGTTCTCGACTATCCACGTGTTGATCTTGCCCTTGACCCATTCCCTGAACGTCGTGGTGCGGATGAACAGGAAGAAAGCCGCGACGAGGACCACGATCAAGGCAACGAGGCCGAGGAATATCTTCCCGGCGATGGACCGGATCGACCGCCTTGTGACCCTTATTGCCTTCAACCTTGCCATGTGTAACAATGATTCCAGATGATTTCGATATTATTCTATCATCATGCAGGGGGAAATGCCACAAAACAGGAATTACTCCGGCAACCGCAACAGCAGGACCGTTCCATGGTGCGGCCATAATCGGTTTGGCGAACGGGGGGTTTTCGCCACCGGCAAAGCAGTGCGGGTCACAGGTCAATCAAGGATATTCGCCTTCCATGCAACACGTTCCAATCGCACCCGCCGCGGTATAAAGCCTTGACAAAAAATGATCCTCAACTAATAGAAATTATAATTTATTTTTGATAACGACGATCTTTTTCGCAGGGGCAATCAAGATAAAAAATTGGTCGCAGTATTTTCAAGGAGATGGAAAAAATGAGTGCAACGAGTCAAACGGCCGTGAGGAAGGCCCTTCAGGAAATGCAGTCCAGCCTGCCGGCCAAGCGAAGCAGCCTGATTCCGGCCCTGCAGGTCGTTCAGGAAAACCTGGGTTGGATTCCGAAGGAGGCCATGGCCGGAATCGGGGAGTACCTGAGGATTCCGGCAAGCGAAGTCTGGGGCACGGCCAGTTTCTACGCCCAGTTCCGCTTTTCTCCGGTCGGCAGGAACATCGTCACCGTATGCCGGGGAACGGCTTGCCACGTGAGGGGAAGCGCGAAAATTCTCAAGGATATGGAGAAGAAACTGGGCATTTCGGCAGGTGAGACCGCGCCGGACCTGTCCTTTACGCTTCAGCAGGTTGCCTGCTTCGGATCCTGCGCCCTGGCTCCCGTCATGGTTATCAATGATAAGGTGTGCGGCACCATGACTGTCGACAAGTCGAAAAAGCTGCTTGTAAAATATGCCAGGGGTGAGGACAAGGGCCGCAAAGCTGCAAAACACGCAAAGAAGCCCAGGTCGAAATCAAAACGAAAAACCGGGAGAAAAAAATAGATGAAAAAGTTGGAATCCAAAGAACAGTTGCTGCAGCTTGCCCGGCAATCGGAAGAGAAAAGGGCGGGGCGCAGAGGCCGGGTCATCATCTGCGGAGGGACCGGCTGCC
>JBDRLK010000653.1:0-5657 GCA_043813155.1 Pseudomonadota bacterium
CCAGAAAATTCAAGATTCAAGGCCCGGCCCCTTCGATCCCCGGGAATCGTGAATGCGCCCTCTGTCCCCTTTACCCTTGCCAAGGGAGGCGTTTCTATATAAAAATAGGTCGTTAGATGCCCATCGGTTTGATTAAAAAAGTGTATACGAAAGTGGAGCCCGCGGTCTCCCCCGTCCTCGAGGGAATCCTGAGCCATCCTCTTTATCTGAAGGCTGCGGGTAAGACGCTGGAGGCCGTGTACAGGGCGATCAGGCTGCGCAGGGACGTTCTTGGCAGGATCTACGATTTTTCACACCTGGCAAGGAGGGAAAAGCAGGACGAGATCCTTCACATGGTGCAGGTGGTCAAATACGAGACGCAGGACATGAAGGAGGAGCTCGAAGATCTTAAAAAGCAGTTAAGAGAAATGGAGGAAGGGAAGGATAAGGACAATGAAAAAAATGATTAGAATCATTCTGTGGATTGCCGCCGCGGCCATGGCCGTTTCGTGCGCCGGGAAAGAGGAGGTGTTTGACGGCTATGGCGATCCGGCCCGGGACGAGGCCGAGGAGGCCGGGGACACTGCGGCCGGGGAAACTGACGACCCGGCGAACGAGGATGACGGTGCGGGCGATGTCCCGGGCGAGCCGGAGGAGCCCGACGGCCCGCAGCTTTGCTTCCCCGACGACGACGGCCGGATCGACAGGGATGAGCTGAGCTTCGAGATCGGCAACGCGGCCACCTACGTGGATATCGGCCCGTCCGCGACCGCGGAGGTGAACGTGGAGGGGGATGTGGACAAGGCCAGATACACTGGGACTTTACGGCGCCGACGGCCGACGACCGCAGGATCATCGACGAGCTGCTCAGCGTCGACGGCCGCTGGTTCGATGAGTATTTCCCCGGCGCGAGCTATGCCTCGGCCCTTGACCCGGAAGAGGGAATCCTCGCGGTCTACCGCATCACCGACGAGGCGCTGACGCTCATGGGCATGGCAAGCGAAGAGGAGGGACGCGTCAGGCTCGTGTACGATCCCCCCGTCGAGATCGTCAGGTTTCCGATCCGGAAGGGCGACACGTGGCTCGTGGAGTCCGACGTTTCCGGGGTCAATAACTGGATCCCCGCCACGGCCACCGCGGAGTACAACGTCCATGTCGACGCCACGGGCATTGTCCACGTCCCGGCCGGAGAGTTCAACGTCACAAGGATCAGGATCGACCTGGACCAGTCCGTGCCCTTCACCATCTTCGGCATGAGCAACATCGGCTACACGTTTATCGCCGAATGCTACGGCGTCATCGCGAGGATACGGTCAACGGACGGCGAAGAGGAGCCGAACTTCACGCAGGCGGCGGAGTACCGGAGACTCACGCTATGAGGCGCGCCGCCGCCCGTCTCCTGTTTCCTGCCTTGCTTTTCACGGTCGCGGCGGCCGGGTGCGTGAAATTCCAGCAGGGAAAGGTCGATTACGGCCCGGCAAAGAACCAGTTCGTCGAGATCGACGGCCAGAGGATCCGTTACATCGACGTGGGCGAGGGCGAGCCGGTCCTGCTCATCCACGGGTTCGGGTCGGCCCTGGAAGCCTGGCAGCAGGTGATACCGCGGCTGCGCGAAGGCCGCAGGGTGATCGCCCTCGACCTTCCGGGTTTCGGCAAATCCGACAAGCATGACAGGGATTATTCATCCCCGTCACTGGCCGAGACCGTGCATGCCTTCATGCAGAAGCTTGGAATCGAGAAGGCCGACGTGGTGGCTCACTCCTGGGGCTGCTCGATCGCCCTTGCCCTGGCCATGCAGCGGCCGGCCTCGGTGCGCAGGCTCGTGCTGTCGGGGGCATGGGTCTTCGAAGAGCAGCTTCCGCCGTTTGCGAAGTGGGCCAGGGTCCCGGTGCTGGGGGAGATCATTTTCGGGTGGACCTACAAGGAGCTGATCGCGCAAAGGCTGGCCCTTGGGTTCTACGAGCCGGAGAAAATCGTGGACCAGAAGTTTGTCGATGCCGTGGAAAAGGCCATGGACAGGCCGGGCGCGGTGGCGGCCGCGCTCGCGGCAACGCGGGGCCAGCGATTCGAGAACATGGAAAAGCATTACGCCGCGGTCACGCAGAAAACACTCATCGTGTGGGGGAGAGAGGATGAGGTCGCGCGGCCCCTTTACGGCGAGAAGCTCAGCAACATCATCCCGAACGCGAGACTTGTTTTCATTCCTCAGTGCGGCCACCTGCCCATGGTCGAGCGGCCCGTGCAGTTTGCAAACAAGGTGCTCGAGTTTCTGGATTTCAAGGAAACCGGCGATGAGCCTCTGGAGAAACCGGCGGAAGAGCATCCATCAGCCGGCAAGGCGCCCGGGGCGGACCCGATAAGCATCGATGGTCAGGCAGAGAATCCATAATCAGGCGGCCGGCCTGGCGGCAGCGCTCTTCGTGTTCTCCCTTGCGCAGTCGCAGGCCCGGGCGGCGGACGGGAAAGAGCAGAAGGAGCCTGTCCAGGTTCCGCCGAGCACGCAAAGAAGCGATACGAACCCCGCGGCGGGCACGGAAAAGCGGCTCGATTTTCACGGTTACCTGCGCGTCAGGGGCGGGCTCTTCTTCAACTTCGACCTGAACCACGGGCCCACGCCCTCGTCGGGCCTTCCCCTGTGGCCCGAGACGCTGACCGGCGGCGCCCAGTCGGGCCTGGACATGCGGCTCAGGGTCGAGCCCAGGCTGCACATCGGCTGGGGCGTGTGGGTTTTCGCGCAGATCGACATGCTGGACAATCTGCGGCTCGGCTCCACGCCGGACGCAGGGTACGGGTACGCGGCCACGCAGCAGCTCCCGCCGGCCGACTCGATCAAGATAAGGCAGGCCTACGGCCAGGTGCTGCTGCCCTTCGGCGTTCTGTCCGCGGGCAGGATGGGCGCGCTCGTGAACTGGGGAACGGGCATGCTGGTCAACAAGGGCGACTGCCTGGACTGCGAGAGGGGCGACGTGGGCGACAGGATAACCTTTCTTGCGCCGCTGCTGGGGCATTTCATCGGCGCGGCCTTTGACATCGCCGCCATCGGGGCGGATTCCAACGGGTATTTCCCGAAGTACCCGGCCGTGAACATCGACAGGAAAGACGACGTTCGCAACGTGGCCCTGACCTTTTTCAAGTACGACGACCCCCCGTCGCTGCGCCGGAAGCTCAGCGCGAAAAAAACCGTTTTCAACTACGGCCTGCTCGCGGCGGTCCGGTGGCAGGACTATGACGCGGGCGACGTTGAAGAAGGCGCAGAGGTAACGAAGGACGCGCTCATCTGGCGGGGCGCCGTGTCGGTCCTGGCCGACCTGTGGCTGCGCCTGAACATCCGGGGCTTCAGGGCCGAGCTCGAGTTTGCCGTCCTGTGGGGCAGGATCGAGAACGCCTCGACCGACCCGGGCGTGGACCTGCTTCCCGACATCACGGCGCTCCAGACGGGCGGCGTGCTCCAGCTTGGCTGGGAATCGGCGCGGCGCAAGGTGGCAATCGAGCTCGAGCTGGTCTATGCCTCGGGGGATGACGAGTACGGCATGGGCGCAAACCCGGACCCTGACCAGGTCGGGTCGCTCAAGGGAGACCTGGACGGCCCGCAGTTCTCGGTTCCCGGCGACAGGGACATCAACAACCTGCGGCTCAACCCGGATTTCATCGTCGACACTATTCTCTGGAGGAGGATCGTCGGCAGGATCACGGACGCCGTCGTCATAAGGCCGTCGATAAAATACAGGCCCGGCAGCGGGTTCGAGCTGTCGGCGGCAAGCGTGACGTCCATGTCCGTGTACGCGTCCAGCGCGCCGGGCAACGCGAACTACCTGGGAACGGAGATCGATGTATCGATAAGCTATCTTTTCGAGCCCGGGTTTCTGATCCGGGGCAGCTACGCGCTCTTTGTTCCGGGAAGCGGGATGGACAATGTCGTGCTGGGCCACGACGCCGGGCCCGCCCACCTGGGGTACGTGCTCATGGCGTTCATGTTTTAACGTGATGAAGAAGCTGATTTCATGCGCGGCCGCGATTTTCGTTTGCGCTTCGTGCTACGGGCCGGACCCGGATCGCGAGCGCACCGACGGGGGCGCGGTCACAACGGTCTATGACTACTGCCGGGGCAACAACAACGGCGTCATCGAGCGAAGCGAGATCGTGGTGACGCGCGCTGCGCAGGGCCTTTACAGGGTCAACGAGCCGGGAAGCCATGTGCAGGTCGACGTGGCGGGCGAGGCGGGCGGCGGCGGCGCGGCCCTGTGGGATTTTACGGACAAGGGCGAGCGGGATTTCGAGCTCCGCGTGGATGATCTCGATGGAACGTGGTTCGAGGAGAGCTTCGCGCGGGCAACGCACACGGCGCCGGTGGACCACCTGACCGGCCTGCTGGGCGTGTACCGGCTGGGCGAGGACGCCATGGAGCTCCTGGGGGCGGTGAGCGAGGAGCCGGGCCGCGTTTTTCTGCCTTACGACGAGCCCGTGGCGGTCATCAGGTTCCCGCTGAAGGAGGGGGACAGCTGGAGCGTGGACACGGGAGTCACGAACGGTGTTGCCGACGGGCTCGAGGTCTCGAGCGAGGAGACCTACGGGTTCGAGGTCATCGCGGCCGGGGATCTTCAGATGGGCAGCTTCCTGTTTCGGGGTACGCTGCTTTTGAGGGTGGAGCTCGAGCAGAGATTTCCCGGCGGCGCGAAGGAGCAGACCTGGCAGTTCATCTGGCTGCACGAATGTTACGGCGAGCTGGCCAGGATCAGCACGCACGAGCAGCCCGAGGGAGACGTGGTCCGGGCCCACGAGCTGCGGAGGCTGGAAACATGGTAACAAGGCTGCTTCTCGTTCTGCTTGTCGCTCTGATCGCCCGATGCGCTTCGGGTGAGGACGGCGCTGACGCGCTGTCCGACACGGCCGGCGACGAAACGCTTGACGCGTCCGAAGGCCCCGAGGATATCACGGAGGAGGGTCCGGCGTGCGCGCCGAACAACGACGGCGTGCTCGAGCGAAGCGAGATCGTGTTCATTCCGGGCGCTTCCGTTCTGTACACCATGAATGCGCCGGGAAGCACGGTCGAGGTGGACCTGGTGCCCGGGACAGGAAGCGAGGGCGAGCCGCTGTGGGATTTTTCCGAGCCCATGGAAGAGAGCGTGACGCTCACCTATAACGCGATCGGCGATCAATGGTACGCCGCCGAGTTTCCCGGCGCCACCTACGCGCTGCCGGTCTCGCCGGGCGCGGACGACGTCGGCCTCTACCGCTTCACGGACAGCGATATTTCTCTCATGGGCATGGCCAGCGAGGAAGAAGGCCTGACCCTGATGAAGTACGCGCCTGCCGTTCCCATCCTGCGCTTCCCCCTGGAAAAGGACGACCAATGGGTGGTGACATCGAGGATCGACGGCGGGCTGCTCGAGGGCGGGCCGTACACGTCGGAGGACACGTATGAAGTCGAGGTCATCGACGTGGGGACCGTGGATCTCGGGTACATGGAGATGAAGCAGACGCTGACCGTCCGCATCACCACGGTCCAGCGTTTTCCCGGCGGCACGTCGCGCGCCTCCCTCCAGGTCGTGTGGCTTCACGAGTGCTACGGCGAGATCGTCAGGGTGCGGAGCCTGGACGGCGAGACGGACCCGGAGTTCACCGAGGCGAGCGAGGTCAGGATCCTTGCAATGTAATCGTTTGTAGTGCGGGGCTTCAGC
>JBDRLK010000654.1:0-2953 GCA_043813155.1 Pseudomonadota bacterium
CCTTAAGACACCCCAACATTATTTGCGTGCATCATGTCGGCGTCTTCCAAGATAGCGGACAAAGCTATTATTACATTGTTATGGAACTATTACCTTCAGGTAGCCTATCTGATCTTATCAAAAAGCAAGGGGATTCTACAAGCCTCAGTGACGCCCTTGGATACATGCTGCAAATCGCCTCTGGGATGTCAGAAGCTCATAAATCAATAGTCCACCGCGACCTTAAGCCCGACAATGTACTCCTTGCTGCAAATGGTGTACTTAAAATAACTGATTTCGGTCTAGCAAAGTATGTTAGCGACGCCACCCGTACGCAGACATTCAAGGGATGGGGCACAGTTGCTTATATGGCACCAGAATGCTGGCTCTCCGAAAAAAACACACCCAGGATGGACATTTACTCGATGGGAATAATGTATTTTGAGATTCTTACGGGAGTGAAACCGTATTCGGCAACAACGGATGTCGAATGGCGGAACCATCATCTTTATGATCCTCTCCCGGACTTAAAATCACTTCGAAAAGACGCTCCGGATCGATTGATCGATACAATCTCAAAGATGACGAGCAAGCGAGCCGAAAACCGCTATCCTGACGGCACGAGTTTACTAACTGTATTGAATGAGATTAAAGACTCCATTGAGACGAAAGATACTATGCCTGATCCTCTTGTTTCCAAGGCAAGAGCTGTTGTCAATCAGCAGCAGACTCAAATCCTGGAATCCCAGCGCAAGCAGGATCTGGCGAACCAAGAGTCAAGACTTCAAGACGCTGCAATTGGATCGTTGTTTGAGCAATTTTCAAAACGTATCGATCATATAAATGGCAACTTGGAGCAAGCTAAGATCGAGTATCGGATCAACTCAACACGCAAGTTCAGTGCGGAGTTTCTCGGTAACATTATGGACATTGGCTTTTTCGCGTCAGAGGGAATCGGGAAGTACATTTCGGATCGCAAGCATGGTTCGATAGAAAGGCAGCGTAAGCAATATGGAATGGTAATGATGGATGTGAGTCCGAGCGCCCTTGAACGAGATGCTGTAATGCTAGTAGGCGTTGTTTCTGTTGCCGGGTCAAGGAAAAAGACAAGCCAACCTTATGGTGCAAATCTCTTGCTTAGGAAAACCACGCCGGATGATCTCTATGGCGAATGGTGAGCCTGGGATCGATAATTGATGGACTTGATTTCACGAAAAATGATGGTTTTCCATATCTCTGAATGATCGAAAATCCGTGGACGGGATTCCCCTTTTACATCCCCGGCCCCGAATGCAGGAAGCAAAAGGAGGGAAGGCCCGGGCATTCGGTACGCGGGTCGCCGGTCGAGAAGGGGGGACTCGTTGCCGGCTGTTGAAGTGGCTCACCCGGGCCATTCCCATAATCCGCCGCCGTGTCACTTCACGGCAAGGTGAAGCTGGCTGGAGCGTTGCCTTTCCCGATGATCCCTATGCGGGGAAACGGGCAACGAGGCGCGGACCCAGCCGGCTTTTTTCCTGGCCACGAGCTCTCTGTCAAACAATTCGTGCAGGGTGGACAGCACGCGGCCTGTGCGCACACGGGTTTCGCGCTGGATCTGGCGCGTTGTCATGGGCGCGGAGGCCGAGGCCAGGAGGGCCAGGATCGCTTCATCGAGTTCGACGGCCTGCTGCGGTTCGTCCTCCTGCAGGATGGTGAGGCAGGGCGGCTCGCCGCTGAGGCCGATGGTCAACGGCTCGATGGCCGGGGCCGAGCGGTGCTCGACCGTGAGCCTGCATCGCTCCCGGCGGCGGCTCAGGTAAAGGAAGCAATCGCCCCATGCAAAAAAATCCCCCGAGCCGCGCAGTTCGTGTCCGGGCGAGGCCGCAGGGCTCTTGCGAGTATGGTGCACGAGGATCAAAGCCAGCTTGTGATGGCGCTGAAGGGAGCGAAGGAAGCCGAGGAGCGCGGCCACGTCTTTTGACGAGTTCTCATCGCACGCGTGCATTCGGACGATAGGGTCGAGGATCAGAAGCACGGGGTTGTGGCGTGCGAGCGTGGCGTGCAGCCTGCGTTGCATGTCATGTTGGTCGAGGCGGAGCCTGGGGGTGTCGATGATGCCGATGTCGAGGTGCTCAAGCCCGATGCCGCGCGGGCGGGCGAGGCCTTCGAGGCGCTCGCGGATGGTGGAGGCGCAGTCCTCGGCGGCATAGACGAGCACGCGGCCCGGGTGCGGCACGGCGAAGCGGCCGAGGCACGGCGTGCCCGTGGCCACGCTCAGGGCCATCTCGAGGGCCAGGTACGTCTTCAGGTTTTTGGGCTGCGCTCCAATCACACCGACGGACTGGTGCATCCACAGCTTGTCGATAAGCCACTTCGTGTCCTCGGCCGCGCGGGGAAGCTGGCCGGGATTGAGGACGGGAAACGGTTGGTTGTGCCCATCGGTTGTCATGATCGCCTCCCTGGTTTCTTTTTCCTCGGCGTCTTGATGCTCTTGGCAAACACCTCGAAGAAGAGCTCCTCGTCCAGTGTTTTGACCTCGCGCTCGGCGGCCGCGTCGAGAAGCTCGGCCGCCAAGTTGGCGAGGGTGCGCAGGTTTCCGCCGGCATGCATGCACAGCGCGTGCTTGAGCTCGTCGGTCATCAGTCCGCCGCCGCCCGCCATCTGCAGGGAGTGGTCGAGGTAATCGCCAAGCTCCTGCTGTGAAAACGCTTCGAGCGTGAGGCGCGTGCGTATCCTGCCGTCGAGAGGCAGAAGATCGCGAGAGCGAAACCTTTCGTGCAACCGGCCGTCGCCGCATAACACCGTGGTCAGAAGACACTCCGAGTCAAAATCGGTGCTGGAAAGAATCCTCAGCTCGGTAAGAGAATCCGTGCTCATCTGCTGTGCCTCATCGACAAGAAGCACGGGCCTCATGAGCGTGCTCTTGACGTGGCTGCGCCACTGGGCCCGCAGGGACCTGAAGCCGCCGTAGCGGTTGGCCGGGGTCAGCGTCACG
>JBDRLK010000655.1:0-20894 GCA_043813155.1 Pseudomonadota bacterium
CAGCTGCACGCCCTTTGGCGTGCCATGCACCACCACGGTGTAGCTGCACGCCCTTTGGCGTGCCCAGCAGCAGCGCGCCTCTGGCGCGCCATAACAACGACTGCAGCTGCACGCCCTTTGGCGTGCCTGCATTTGAGAGTGAGGCGGGCCGAGGGCCCGCAGCTACAGGCGGCGTTGATGCTTGCGTTAAAGTAACCAGTGTGCAGCCGCATCCTTATTATTGACACTTAAGGGGCTTTCAATGATAATGCAATGTCATGCAGGTTATGGCAATACACGGCAGCCCGAGGGAAGGGGGCAACAGCGACCTGCTTCTCACCGAAGCGATCAAGGGTGTCGAGGAGGCCGGCTCCAGCGTGCAGCTGATCAAGCCCGCGAAGATGAGCATTGCTCCCTGCAAAAACTGCGGCGGGTGCACGGCAACGGGCAAGTGCGTGCAGGATGATGACATGAGCGATGTGTACGACGTGATCCGCAGCAGCGACAGGGTCATCCTGTCCTCTCCGATTTTCTTCCTGGGATTGCCGGCCCAGCTCAAGGCCATGATTGACAGGTGCCAGGCATTCTGGTGCGAGAAATACCTTATGAAAAGACCCATCAAGCCCAGGCGCGTGGGACGCAGGGGCCTTCTTTTCCTCGTCGGAGGGATGAGGATGAAGAGCGGGTACGAGTGCGCGGGAACCACGGCCACGGCATTTTTCAGGACGATCAACGTCTATGAATACGAAATTTCCAAATACGCCAAGGTCGACGAAAAGGGCGCCATCAAGTCCCACCCCAATGCCCTGAAAGACGCAAGGGAAGCAGGGAAACGCCTCGTTACGGCTCTGGGATGAACCTCCACGAAGAAATAATTAAAAGGGGATTTTCCGGAAGGGTCACGCCGCAGGCACCGCTCGCCGGCTGCACCACCTATCGCATCGGCGGGCCGGCCGAGCTCCTGGTCGAGCCGGCGGAAGAGAGCGACGTAAAGATCGTGCTCGACATGGTATCCGAAAGGGATGTTCCGCTCTATGTTCTGGGCGGGGGGTCAAAGCTCCTTGCGCCCGATGAGGGTGTAAGGGGCATCGTCATGCTCACGGGCGACCTGCTCGGGAAGATTGAAGTCAGGGGGGACGAGGTCGTTGCCCGGGCGGGGGCGAGGAACGCGAAGCTGGCGGAGGCCCTGGCCGAAGAGGGGCTGGCGGGCATGGAATGGATTTATGACATTCCGGGAAGGGTGGGGGGCTCGCTCGTGCAGAACGCCGGCATGAACGAAAACAGCATTTCAGATCACCTCGTGGAGGTGATCTTCTTTCGCAAGGGGGGCGAGCTTGTCAGGACGGCAAAGGACGACCTGCATTTCGGCTACCGCTCCAGCTCCTTCAAGTCATGGGGGGACACGGTGATCGTGAGCGCAAGGTTTCGCTTTACCGGGAGGGGCGAGCCGGCGGATGTCCGGACAAGAATGGAAGAGATCAAGGGAAGGAGGCACGGGAAATTCCCCGTGACCATGCCCACCTGCGGAAGCGTGTTCAAGCGCCCGGAAGGCCATTACCCCGGCGCCCTGATCGAGCAGTGCGGCCTGGGCGGCACGAAGATCGGGGGGGCGGAGATCAGCACCCGGCATCACAATTTTATCGTCAACAGGGAAAACGCAACGGCCGCCGACATAAGAGCGCTCGTCGACCTGATCTGCGAACGCGTCATGGAAGAGAAGGGCGTAGTCATGGAGCGGGAGCTGATCTACTTCGAGGAAATACGCTTCCCCACAAAGTAATCCCGAAAAGGGGTTGTAGCTGCACGTACGCATGGGATGATCGCCGCCTCGGAGAATTGCGGCCGCATTTTAGAATATCTCGTCGGCGATAAGAACCAGCTGATCCTTCTCGATCTTTCCCTTGACGACAACACCTTTGCCGAGCAGCTTTGTGTCGAGCTGCTCGACCCACTTGTCGAGGCCGAGCTTTTTCACGGTTTTGTTTTTCGCGCTCCTTACGAGGAACGTGTTGATTTCATTGGCGAGCCAGATGGGGCGGATTTCCTTGCCGGGAAGGACGCCGAGGTTGAAGGAAAATTCCCTGCCCCCGGCAACGCTGAGCATGAGCCGGCCGCTCTGGAGAGAGGGGATTCTCTTTTCAGTAAGCCATCCGTCGAGGTAATGCGGGATTTTCGCGTATACGATGAAAACGGGCGAGTCGATGGTGCTTTTCTTTTGCAGGTACTCGAGGCTGTCGCTTGCCGCGTGGCCGGTCCTCTGCTTGTCCATGAGGCCCACGCAGTATGTCGTGAGGGTTTCCGAGCCGCCCGCGTACAGGTTTTCATCGAGGCGGACGAAGACGTCGGTCCTGATTTTCAGCGCCCTGCGGCCCCCCAGCTCCAGGGGCCTCGCGACCTCCCCTATCCCCTTTGCCCACTCCTTGACCATGGCGAAGCTCTCGTCGTCATTGAACTGGCCTTCGGCGATGAGCAGGGGCTCGAGCCCGTGTTTCGCGGGATAGATGCCCACGGCGAGCACGCTCACCTTCTCGAAGATCATCTTGGCCGCAGGGTCGACCAGCGCAGCGCCGACCCTGGCCTCGATCTCGGGCCACAGGTCCGATTCCCTGAGAGCGTCGATATCGACCCAGCCCACGGCAATAACGGCAGGGGGAAGGATATGCGCCGCCGCGGAGATTCCGTTGACAGGGGACACCCTGGCCTCGACCCTGGCGCCGGACGTGCCGTTTTTACCGGATCCTTCAACGGTTTTTTTCTGTTGACCGGAGCATGCGCCCATGGAGAGGAGGAGTGCCAGGCAGAAGACACGGGAAGACACTGAGGATTTCATTTGCGGGGCGGACGGGACTCGAACCCGCGGCCTCCGGCTTGACAGGCCGGCGTTATAACCAGCTTAACTACCGCCCCGGCGGCTGCCGTTCTGGGATTTGCCCATAAGGCAGAAACAGAAAAATACGTTCAAAAGCGAAAAATAGCAAGAGTTGAACGCATTTTTTTTTGAAACGCGCAGACGCGGGCCTGCGCCGGCCCGCGCCGGTGGGCGGGACAGGGCTTGAACCTGCGGCATCCACCTTGTAAGGGTGGCGCTCTTCCACTGAGCTACCCGCCCGTAAGACACCACAACATATAACCATAATTCATCCTTACGTCAATAAGCCGGACATCACGCTGCCGCTTGCAGTGCGGGGCTTCAGCCCCGCCGGCTTCAGCCTTGCACCAAGCGGCCCTAAAGGGCCGCACTACGCGCTGCCGCTAAGCCACGGCGGTCAGCTCGTTTTGCGAAGTCCTGACCTTGTCGATTTTTGTGGAGATGACTTTCGATATGCCGGGCTCCTCCATTGTGACGCCGTAGAGGATGTCCGAGCTCTGCATGGACAGCTTGGTGTGCGTCATGAGGATGAACTGGGACTTGTCGGTCATGGCCCTGAGCATGTCGTTGAAACGCTTGACGTTCGCTTCGTCGAGCGGGGCGTCGACCTCGTCGAGAATGCAGAACGGGCTGGGCCTGTACTTGAAGATGGAAAAGATCAGGGCGATGGCCGTGAGGGCCTTTTCACCGTTGCTCATCATGTCCAGGCTGCCCAGCTTTTTGCCGGGCGGCTGCGCCTTTATCTCGACCCCGGACTCGAGCACTCTCGACGGGTCCACCAGCTCCAGGAAGCCGTGGCCGCCGCAGAAGAGCATGGGGAACATTTTCTTGAAGTTCTCGTTGACCACGTTGAACGCTTCGATGAACCTCCTGCGGTACTCCCTGTTCATCTTCGTGATCGCCTGCGTGAGGTTTTCCAGAGCCTCTTCGAGATCGGTTTTTTCCTTCAGGTAGAAATCGTATTTTTCCTCGGTCGACCGGTAGTCCTCGATGGCCAGGACATTGACGGGCCCCATTCTCTCGAGAACCCTGGTGAGCTCCGTGATCCTTTCGGCCGTCGTGCCGTCCGGACGCGGCCTCGTGTGATAGGCGTAAACAACGTCTTCGAGCGGCAGCCGCCATCTCAATTCCACGTTCTGGGTGATTTTTTCAATTTCGCTGTTCACGGAAAGGATATCGGATTGCAGGTTGTAGCATTCCCTTTCGGTTTCCTCCATCTCCCCGCGAAACGTCTTGATGATCGCTTCCTTTTCCCTGGTCTTGAATTTCTTGTCGGCGTGCGAGTTGCGGCAGTCCTCGATGTCCCGCGAGAGCCTGTCGATGCGGGCCCTGAGCTCTTCCTGCCTCTCCCCGCTGCAGAAAATCTGCGCGATTTTCCTGCCGTCGGCGCGCGCCGCGCTTGTGACCGCTTCTCCCAGCGTCCGGTTTCTGTCCTCGTGCTCCTCCGCTGTCCCCTTCAGCCTGTCGATGTCCTCCTCGAGCTCGACCTGCTCCCTCTCGAGGCTTTCGATCGTTGATGAATGTGCGCCCGTGAGAATCATTTTTTCTTCCACTTCACGGTGGATATCTTCTATCCGGGCGTCGATTTCGTTCTGTCTCGACTCGAGGGCGCTCAGGTCGGAAAAGAGCGACGGCAGCGATTCGGAAATGCCCCTGGTTTCGCTCTTCGTCTCCTCCCGCTGCGCCGAGGCTGACTCAATTTTTGCGTTGAGCTCGAAGATATGCCGGCAAAGCGAATTGAACGCGGTTGACGCGCCCCCGATCTCCTCCTGCTTGATGATGGCCGCCATTTCGGTCCCATGAATCCGGACTCCGAGCTCTTCGATCTTCTCGGACTTCGCCTTGACCGTGCTTCGCATCTCGTCGCGCGCCCTGACCAGCTTTCCCCGCGCGGCGCCGAGTATCTGCATTGTCTCGCTTTCCAGGGCGATCCGGCTCTCCAGCTCCAGGAGCTTTTCGCGGGCGTTGCTTCCGCCCGCCATGTGGAGCGTGCCCTGCGACGTGACGATTTCTCCGTCGCGCGTTACGAAAGTCGCCCTGTCACCGTACTTTTTATGCAGCGCCGCGGCATGCGATACGTCGTAGGCGACATAGACGTCCCGAAGCAGCCTGTCCACGACAGGCGCCACGTCGGGAGCCGCGGTGACCTTCCACCGGAGAGCAACGATGGTCCCGTCGCCGTCCTCGAGAAAGAGCGGCGGCTCGGATCTCGAGCTTCCATCGCCGCTGCTGCGCGCGATAAAGGAGGCGGGTTTCTCGCTGCGCTTGAGCCTGGAAAGGTGCCAGTACAGCGCCTCTTCAACGTCCCCTACGACGACGCAATCGAGGAAGCGCTCGAGGACGGCCCAGGCCGCTTTTTCGAAGCCCTCGCTGCACTCGATTTTATCCGAGAGAAGAGTTGATGATATCTCGGAGCAGACCGACCTTGATGATTCTAGCTCGGCTTTCACTTCGTCGATCGAAGACTGAAGCGATTGAACGGCGGACCTGGACTCCAGTATCTCCTCGTCGACCGCAATGATTTCCTGATCCTGCCTCGCTGTTTCATCCGTGCCGGATTGCCGGAGCCCGACCAGCCGCTTGCGCTCTTTGTGCTGCTCCTCGAGAAGCCCCTCCAGCCGCCTCTTTTCCTTTCTCTTGCTCCTGATATCAGCGTCGAGCGCGGCAATCTTCTCTTCGGCTGCCGCTTTTTCGGTTTTCAGCTCCTCCAGTTTCCCCGCAAGGTTGGTGGTGCTTTTCCGGCCTTCCTCCTTTTTTGCCTGGACCAGCGATGTTCGACGCCAGGCGCACCATTTTCTCCCTGTTCTCCTCCTGCATCTTCTGCTGCTGAGCCTGGCTGCCCTTGATCGTTTCGAGCACGGCCCTGACCGCGCTCAGCTTGTCCCTTTCCCTCTCGATGCGCTCTTTCAGCTCCTGTCTTTTTTCGTTCAGGCCGGCCAGCTCCCCGCGGCACTGATGAACTTTCTTTTTCGCCTTTTCTATTTCCTCCAGGTCGGACTGCACCTTTTCCCTGATGTCCCGGACTTCCCTGATGCTGTTGTCAATGTTCGCGTCCAGGAGGGCCGAGTCGTTTTCCGACCTGTAGAGCTTATCCTGGAGCTCCTGCAAGGTCTCCTCGATCTGCGTTACCTCGCTGCCCAGAAGCTCCATTTCCGCTTCCGTGCCGGTAATGCTCCGGTGCACCTCATCCTTCCTGCGCCTCATGCTTTCGAGGTTTGCGTTGATCGCGCTGCGCCGCTGCAGCAGGCCGAGGAAGAGATGGGAAGCCTGCCACAGCTCGGCGTCCTTCAGCTCCTCCATGTACTTGTTGTGCCTCTCGGCCTTCCTGGCCTGCCGCCGCAACGTGACCAGGTTGGACTTCATTTCCCTGATGATGTCCGAGATCCTCAGGAGGTTGGCCCTGATTTTTTCCATCTTCCTCAGGGTCCTGTTGATCGTGTCCTTGTAGTTTGAGACGCCCGCCGCTTCCTCGATGAGCGCCCTTTTCTCCTCGGGTTTCGACATGACGATCCAGCCGATCCTGCCCTGCTCGACAACCGAGTAGATCCTGGCGCTCGCGCCGGCATCGGCCAGGAAATCGGTGATGTCCTTGCGCCTGCAGGGCACGTTGTTAAGGAGGTAAGCGCTGTCCTGGGCGTGAAAATACCTGCGCGTAACGGAAATTTCGCTGCAGGAGCCGTAGATCGGATGCTGAAAATCGCCGTCGTTCTCGAAGAAAAGGATCACCTCGGCCATGCTCATGGGCCCGCGCGTGTCGGATCCGGAGAAAACAATGTTTTCCATGCACTGGGCGCGCAGGCGCTTCGAGCTCTGCTCGCCCATGGCCCACCGAATGGCGTCGGCAATATTGCTTTTGCCGCAACCATTGGGACCTACGATGGCAACAATATCGGAATCAAATGTAACGATGGTTCTGTCGGCAAAGGACTTAAATCCTTGAATTTCGACCCTTGATAGCTTCATGGACTCGCCTCATTCCTTCCCAGCCGGCACCTGCCGGCTGCAGCCGGATAATAACCTTTCCGGTGCAGCGTTCGCCTCCCGCGAGTTATCGTACAGAAAAAGAGCGCGTCCCCGGATGAAAACGCACCCGGGGACGCACTGCTGTTGCACACCACACCAACGCCCCAACCAATACTAATTAAAGTTTCAAATACAAGTCAAAAAAAAGCGGCTTAATTTTGCTTTTTTCAAGCGTGTCAGATAAATTGCATATAATTATAGATAATTATACTTAATTATCAATAGTTTTTGAAAAAAAATTCGGCGGTGGTGGTGGTGAGCTGAAAGCCGACAGCCGATAGCTGAAAGCCACAGGCCGAAGGCCTATTCGTCGCGGATTTTCAGCAGGATGGAAGCCTTCCACTCGTTCCAGTTCTCCAGGTGGATTTCCCATCCTACAAGAAGGCATGTTCCCTGGCAGACAGCTTCGAAATCCGTTTCAGACTGCGAGACCGTTTCAATGGGGTAGCGCATCAGGTTGCAGATCGGAGAGCATTGGAAGGACAGCTCGATGCCGCCATCCTCTCCAATCGGTCCGGCGCAGGAAATTTTACTGATCCCTTCCAGCAGCGCGGCGCTGAACAGGGAATTCTCCCCCTCGTTCATAGTCCTCGGCGGATCAACCTTTGTCCAGCAATGCGAGGACCGGAAGAGCTCGGGCATGGCGAAGTTGATTTGCGATACAAAGGTTCCCTCCAGGGGTTGATTGCCGTCCCACTTGAGGGCGAAGTGCACGGATATCGTCCCCTTGACCGGGTCGATGTAATATGTTTTCTCCACGCTGAGCCGGGCGGGCGGAATATCCTGCGTCAGGCCGGCCCGGGCCATGACCGACGACTCCTCGGTCTTTATCTGCGCGATCCGCATGGGAAGGGCCCTCAAGTCAAGAAGGAGCCTTCCGCCTTCATCCTCCCGGCCGCCTGAAACGTCCTCGAGGCTCACGCCTTTTTGAAGGATGAATTCCTGGAAGGCATGGCGCGGCGCCGCGTCGATCTTGAGCTTTTCCTTGATCTCCCTGGACGCGTAGCGCTTGAGGTCATGGATGGAGTGGGCCTGCCGGTCATCCTCCTCCTCCCTGCTCGGGGCGGTCAGGATCTCGTCGTGATAGATTTCCTTCCTGCGCGTCAGGACATCGACCAGGTTGAACCCGCGAGCCCTGACGTCGATTTCCTGGAGGCAGGCGCAGTTTTCCGGGCTGATGAGCGCGGTCAGCAGCTCGCCCTCGATGAGAATATCTTCCCTTCCGCTGCAGTTGAAATCGAGCCTGCTCACGCGGGCCCTGCCGTTCAAAGGATCGACGAGCTTTTCCGCCTCGATGAGGTTCTTCCACAGCGCCTTGCGAAGGTGGGGAAGATAGAGTCCTCCGAAAAGCCCGTGCCAGTACCCGCAGTTCGTCTGTCCCCTGTAAAGGCTGCGGCGCGCCAGCAGCATGTCGCCCGAGGGAGACCCGAGGCCGACCCTGTCGCTCTTTTCCCTGTCCGCGACTTTTCTGCTCACGTGCATCATTTTCTTGTGAAGCTGATTGGATTCAGGGTATTTCGTCAGGAAGTTCGACCAGATGCCGCCGCGGATGAAGGGCGCGGCGCTTTCCTCCAGCCCGGCCTCCTTTATTTTCTGCAGGAGCTCCTGCAGCTTTTTCCCGGCTTCGGCGGGAAGGGACCACTCCCCCATCTCGTGGTACGAGCACGTGGGAAGATGAATTCTTCCTTCCGGCCTGTGCTCCCGGATAACGCTCGACGGGAGCGCAAAGGAAAGCGTCCCCCTGCCCGCCTCCTCCTGCATCCTCGTCATGAAGCGCTCCATCCAGCCCTTCTCCCAGACCCACTTCCTGGTGCCGGGCCACAGCCCGAATTTTTCACCGTCGTCTCCGTAGGTCCACACGCCGCCGGGCTCCTGCGAAAGGGTCTTGACGATCTCTTCCGGCTCCTTGAAGGGGATGGCGTAGCGCAGGGCCTTCGAGATCGGGAAGATGAAAAGCGGCTGCCCCCTCTTCTCGGTCACGTAGTAGCCGGAGATGTGCTGCTGCAGAAGGCCGGCGAACCTGAAATGCGTGTCGTCGAGAAGCGTGTAAGCGTAGCCGGCCCGGCCGATGACCTGGGCGAGGCCCGGCTCCCAGACCCTTTCGGCGAGCCACATGCCCCGTGGAACCGCGCCAAAGAGCCTGGCGCACTCGCGCTTCATCATCCGCATCTGTCCCACGGCGTCGCGCAGCGGAATGTTGCTGAGCATGGGCTCCTGCCAGCCGCCCCCCAGGATTTCGACCTGTCCCGAGGCCGCCAGCTGCGCGATCCTCCCGATTGTTTCCGGTACGTTGTTTTCCATCCATTCGAGGAGCGGACCGGTGTAGTGCAGGCCCGCCCTGATGTCGGGATGGCGCTCGAGCGCCTCGACAAAGGGAAGGTAGCAGTCATCGTGCGCCATGCGCATGATCCTGTCGTAGTTTCCCGTCGGCTGGTGGTTGTGAACAACGAATATGACTTTGAGCGCGCCCATGATTCTAAGTAGCTTCCTGGAAGCCATCTTATCAATACCTCTTATCCCCGGATGTGGGTAGGGGCGGCTTCAGCCGCCCGAGGAGACAATGACGGGGGGAGGCTGAAGCCTCCCCTACCCGGAGTATTAATGAGATGGCTTCCTATTTATCCTAAAAAAACGAGTTATTGTAAAGGTTTCGATATTAAATAGAAAAAAAAGATTGAAAAATAACAAAAAATAGTAAAAATAATAGGTAATGATAGTGCGCAAATATTTTCGGCTTATTTTAGCTGCCCTTCTTGTTGTTCTGTTCATGACCTGCCAGGGAAGCGGAGGCGGACTGAAGTTCAAGATCATGTTCCAGCTCTCGGGCTCGGACATCGCATCCGAGCTTGCCTATTTTACCCTGAATCTTTTCAATCTTGATGCCGTTGATCCGTCATTGTCCGAGGAATCGAAATGGTGCGAGGGCTGGGACAAGCCGGCCGCCTGGAGCCCGAAACATGGAGAGGTGTATACGCAGGCGACGAAAACCGGCACGTCCTGGGGCACGGATGATAGCAGAAAGTATGAATTCGAGCTGGACGCGGGGCGATGGGGGTTCACCTTCGTGGCCGAGCGGGCCGACCATGACGACACCAACCCGAAGGACCTGGCCCGCGGCTGCGCGGTCGCGGATCTGGTTGAGGGAATGAACGGGGAGGTAAAGCTGCCGATCGTCGAGATCGTGTGGCCGGGCGAGTGCGGCGACGGGACCGTGGATCAGGACGAGCTGTGCGACGACGGCAACACCACGGATGACGCCGCCTGCTCGGCAGACTGCCTTTCCATGCCTGTTTTCCAGGTGAACACGCTTTTCGACAATGTCCAGATATCCCCGTCCATCGCCGGGGCAAACGGAAATTATCTTGCAGCCTGGACCTCGGCCGGAAGCGCCATGGCGGGAGAGGAGGACCAGCACGTTCGGGCCAGGCGCTTCGATGCTTACGGAAACCCGCTCAAGATAGGGGCGATCGACACGGACCTGAAGCTGAACCAGGTCTCGACCCGGTCCGCCCAGTACAAGCCCTCCGTGGCCATGGGCAGCGGCATGTTCATGTCCGTGTGGCTGGACAACGCGCCCGCCACGGGTTCCCCCCAGGGCGACGTGGTCTGGCGTCTCATGACCATGGACACGGGCGTTGGGTCTCCGGAGGCGACTCTCAACGTGGACAGCAAGGACGGGACGCAGAACTGGGGCAGGGTGGCCGGCAACGGCGGGTCAAAATATCTTGGCGCGTGGATCTCATTGAACGCCAGCCCCATGGAGGCCAGGTGCGCGATGTACAACGGCAGCAGCTGGTCGGCGGAGATATCCTGCAGCGATTCGGCGACGACCAGCGAGTCGCAGGTCTCAGCGGCCATGTCCGTCACGGGCGGGGCCGTGGCCGTGTGGCTGAGAGGGTCGGACATCATCATGCAGCCCTTCAGCGCTTCGGGCGCCCGCGACGGCGACGAGGTCAAGGTCAACAGCTCGGCCGGCGGCGCAAGCGGCTACCCGGCCGCAGCGTTCGACAGCGACGGGCGGCTGCTCGTGGCATGGCGCTACCAGCCGGCGGGCAGCATCGAGATAAGAGGAAGGATGTACGATGCCGGCATGGAGCCCATTGCCGGCGATTTCAAGATCAATACCACGGAGCTGACGCAGGGCGCGGGCACGGACTCGCAGCCCAACTACGTGCCTTCGGTCGGGGGCGACCCGGCCCAGGGCCGCTTCATCGTTGTGTGGGATGCCAAAAGCGCGGGAGGCGCCAGGGCGAGGATCGTGCTGGGCTCCGACAACTTCGGCGTCAACAGGTACGTCAGGGGGGCTCCCGACGAGCATTTCACGTCCACGTCGGATTTCGCGTTCACGCCCGATGAGTACGCTGAAATGGATGAGCTCGCCGTGGCATGCGCCGAGGAGAGCCTGTGCATGGCCGTGTGGAGCGACAAGTCGCTGGTCGAGGACACGGACCTCCAGGGGATCAGGGGCATCGTCATTCCCACCACGCAGTAAGCGGGCCTCCCGGCAATGTCGATTGTATTATTCCATATTATTCCATGTAATATTATAATGCTCGGGACATTACTAAAAATTTAATTCAGGAAAAACAGGTGTAAAATGCAAAATGCAAGCTCCGACACCCTCATCCTGCTGGCTGTGGCATGCATGTTTTCCTGGGGGTGCAAAAAGGACGGTGAGGAAATCAAGCCGCTGCCTTTTCTCTGGGCAACGGCGACAGCGGGCTTCCAGGTTGACATGGGCTGTCCGTCATCGGACTGCTCCGACCCATCCTCGGACTGGTGGGTCTGGGTCCACGACCGGGGAAACATGGACGCCGGGTTGACGAGCGGCGACGTGCCGGAAAACGGGCCAGGCCACTGGGAGCTCTACGCGCAGGACTTTGACAGGGCCGTGGAGGAGCTCGGCACGAACGGGTACCGCTTTTCCATCGAGTGGGGGCGCCTGTTCCCGCAGTCGACTGAAGACGCCTCGACGCCGGAAGAGGTCGCGGCCCTGGCCGACGAGGGCGCGGTGCGCCATTACCACGACATGCTGGATGCGCTTCACGACCGGGGGATGCACCCGCTCGTGACGCTCCATCACTACACCATTCCCCTGTGGGCTCACGACCCCTTTCAGGCCGGGGAGGACCTGTCCGGAGACCCTTACGAGCCGGACCCGGCCTACGAGCGCTCGCGCAGGAAAGGCTGGCTCGATCAGGATTTCATGGTCCGGGAATTCTCCAAGTACGCGCGGTTCGCGGCATCGGAGTTCGGGGGGGAGGTGGACCTGTGGATCACCCAGAACGAGCCGGTCACGGTTGTCACGTCGGCTTTCCTGCTTTTCGGCGCCGACGAGTTCGGGGGGAGAACCAACCCGCCGGGAGTTTTCGACTTCGCCTCGGCGGTCCGGGCGTACTATTCCATGACCCTGGCGCACGCCGCTGCTTATGACGCCATCAAGGAGGCCGACACCGAAGACGCGGACCATGACGGCGACCCCTGCATGGTCGGTGTTACGCTTCACTTCATCCCCTTCGATCCCGTTGACCCGGAAAGCGAGCAGGATCGCAACGGAGTCGGGCACGCCGATTACTTCTACAACCGAATCTACCTCAACGCGGTGGTCGGCGGCGACTATGACTGGGACCTGGACGCCGTGGCCGAGGAGCACAGGGACGATTCGACGAGCAAGGTGGACTTCGTGGGCATGAATTACTACTTCCGCACCACGATCCTGGGGCTCGAGGCGCCGTTTATCGAGGATTACCCCATCTTCGATTTTCGTCCGGCCGAGGTCGGGGGCTATTCGCCCGAGGGCTTTACGGAGATGATCGACCTCGTCGTCGACAACTACGGCCTGCCCATCATCGTCACGGAAAACGGCGCGGGCCTGCTTCCGTCCGGCGTCACGGAGGAGGAGTTCATCGTCCGGCATCTCAAATACCTGCTCGAGGCCAGGGACGCGGGCAAGCCCGTCCTGGGCTACTGCTACTGGAGCCTGCTCGACAACCTCGAGTGGAACGTGGGTTTTGAAGTGCAGATGGGCCTTTTCAGCTGGGACGCCGACACGAAGGCGCGTTCTTCCAAGGATTTCCTGTCCGTTTACCGGCGTATCATAGGGGAAAATGACGTTCCCGATGATCTGTGGGAAGAGTACGGCCCATGAGCGGCCGCGGGCCCCGGCCCGCGGCGTGATTCGTGATTGGAGGTTAGAATGAAAGAAATCCTTCCGGCATCAATCGGATTGATCTTATTATACGCGCACATCGGCTGCTCCGCGATCGTGGGGTCGCGGCTGGAGCCGCTGGACGCGGGCGGGGACGGGGACGTGTCCGATGGGACTGCGGATGCTGATGAAGATGGTCCCCGAGACGTCGATGGTGAGGAAGCCCGGGAATGCGCGCGCCGCGAAGATTGTGATGACGATGACATATGCAACGGCGAGGAAACCTGTGACACTGACACGCACAGGTGCGTGCCGGGGATCAAGCTGCCCGACGGCGAGGCCTGCGGGGAGGGTCCGAGAAAAATCTGTCTCGATGGGACGTGCGCGGAATCGATATGCGGGGACGCGTACGTGGATGATGGAAACGGGGAGCAGTGCGAGGGGGAAACAGCGGAGACCTGCGCCACGGCCTGCGGCACTACAGGCGAGAGAAGGTGTGAGGATTGTTCGTGGACCTCATGCAACGCGCCGCGGGAAACCTGCAACGGAAGGGACGACGACTGCGACGACGCATGCGACGAGGATTTTGAGTGCTGCGCGAGCCTGGGCAGATCATGCACCACGGAGTGCGGTTCCACGGGGCTTCAGCACTGCTCCTCCTCGTGCGCGTGGGGCGATTGCGTCCCGCCGGGAGAAATCTGCAACGGCCTGGATGACGATTGCGACGGGTACGTGGACGAGGACAGCGACTATGCGATAGTAGGGGAGATACTGGTGATAACGAGCGAGTACAGCACGTCCACGGATCCATCCCTTGCGTTCACGGGCAGCGAGTTCGGCGTTGTGTGGAATGACACGCGCGACGGCAACCACGAGGTGTATTTCGCGCGCGTTTCGCTCGACGGGGAAAAGATAGGCTCCGACGTGAGGATGACCTTTGACACGGGAACCTCGACCAGGCAGTCGCTTGCCTTTTCCGGCAGCGTTTTCGGGCTGGCGTGGCAGGATATGCGAAGCGCCAGCGGCATGAACGTGTACTTTACGAGGATTTCTACGACCGGCGACAAGCTGGACGGCGACATTCAAATTTCTTCCGAGGACGACTCGTTGGGGGCACGGTACCCGGACATTGCGGCCACGGAAAGCGGGTTCGGTATGGCATGGGTAAGAAACGGTCCTCGAGACCTGCACCTGACAAGGCTTTCGCGCGGGGGCGCGATCCTGGGATCGAGCATCGTGGCACCGGACGGTGTTGCACGAAACCTCTGGGCCGTGCCGTCGCTCGTTTACACGGGAACCGGGTTCGGCGTGAGCTGGGTAGATGAAAGCAATGAAAACAAGGAGCTGTATTTTGCCGCAATGGGCAATACCGGAACCCTGGTAACAAGCCCCGTCCGGGTGACCTTTGAAGGCAACTCGTGGATGCCTTCTCTTGTCTACGCGTCGGGCGAATACGGTCTTGCCTGGTTGGACGACAGGGACGGGAACGGAGAGATCTATGTCGTTCGCCTCGACGAGGATGGAGCCAAGGTTGGAACCGACACGAGGGTGACGGAGGATGAGGCGGCTTCCACCTTCCCTTCCGCAGCCTACAGCGGCTACGAATACGCGATTGCCTGGGTGGACGAGAGGGATTTGAATCCCGAGCTTTACTTCACCCGCCTGGCCGGGGACGGCACGAAAATGGGAGGCGACGCAAGGCTGACGGCCACTGCCGGAAACTCGGAAAGCCCGTCCCTTCTTTACACGGGCAGCGAGTACGCGATGGCATGGCACGACAGGATTGACAGCTGGATCAACATCCACTTTGCCAAAATCGGCTGCCCCGAGTAACCAAAGGCCCTGTAGTGCGGCCCTTTAGGGGCGCCTGTACTTTGGGGCCGCCTGTAATGAGGCTGAAACCAGCGGGGCTAAAGCCCCGCACTACGTGATGAAAGAGGCTCCTAATTCGCGCACTTGCCCGCTTTGCACTGGTAGGGGGCATTGCAGTCCAGGTAGGTCTTGCATGCATCGCCGATGTTGCCGAGCGCCTTGCATTTTCCCATGATGCAGTAGAGGGGCGGGTCGCATTCCACGTCCGAGGAGCAGGCGCCTCCCTTCGAGCTGCCCTTCTTGATGCCGGCGGTCTCATCGCACTTGCCGGCAACGCAGTAGAGCGGGAGCCTGCAGTCATAGTCCGTGGTGCAGGAGTCGCCGATTTCGCCCAGCTTTTCGCACACGCCCTTCGCGCTGCACCTCAGGCCCGACTGGCAGTCGATGGTCTTGCCGCATGTTTCGCCCATCTGCTTGAGCTCGCCGCATTTTCCCAGGATGCAGAACAGGCGGCCGCAGTCCGTATCCACGGCGCAGGATTTGCCCTTGATGTCCTTGGTGCTGACCTCCTTGCACGTGCCGCCCAGGCAGCTGTACGGATACTTGCAGTCCGTGGTCTTGACGCATTGTCCGTTCATGCCGCTCAGCTCCTTGACGCATTTTGCCGCGATGCAATAGAGGGGAGAGACGCAGTCCGAGTCGAACTGGCACGTGTCCCCCGCCTGGGCCAGGGGGCGGCAGGCCCCGAGAATGCAGTAGTTCGGCAGGACGCACTGGCTGTCGGTCGAGCACGAATCCCCGATGCCGCCCGACCTGGAACAGACTCCCTTGAAGCAGTTGTACGGCATAAAGCACTCCTCGTTGAGCGAGCATGTTTTCCCCAGGTCCTTGAGGCGATCGCACTTCCCGTCAACGCAGAAGTACAGCCACTCGCAATCCTCGTCGCCGCTGCAGGGCTCTCCCTCCTTGTAGATCCCGGCCGCGCTTGCGTCCTTGTCCCGGCTTTCGACCTCGCGCAGGAGCGTGGAAACGTACTGGAAAGAGACCGCGTAATTGCCGGCCTGGATATCGGATTCCTTGCCGAAGCGCCACGATATAACGCCCACGACCTCGGCCCGCTCGTTCAGCACCGGGCTGCCGCTGTGGCCGGGATTGATGGGCGCCGTGACCTGGATGTTTTTCGACTCGCACTTTCCTATGTAGCACGGCGCCATGTAGTTCGCGTCGCTGATGACGCCCGTGACGAAGTTGAGGTGCTGCTCCTTCGATCTCATGTCGGGAAAACCGACGACGAAGATTTTCTGGCTGGTCATGAACTTGTGGGAAAACTTCAAGCCCTTGATCGAGGAAGGGATGGCACTGGCGTCGAGGATGGCCACGTCGTGCTTGCGGCTCGTGGCAAGGACCTCCACGTCCTTGTAGGCCACCTTTTTTTCGGTTTCGACGTAGAGGTTGCGCAGCTCGCCGACCACGTGGAAGTTGGTGACCAGGTACCGCCTGGTTTTGTACTGCATCAGGAAGGCGGTTCCCTGGTGACCGGCGTCGTCGTTGCCGACGAGGAACACCTTGTTCTTTGCGGCCAGGAACACCGGGTCGAGGTTAAAGGGAAGATCGCCGTTGTCGCGCGGGACATCGGAATCTTCTCCTTCTTCAGATTCTTCGCGCGGGCAGCCGATCTTGAAAAGCTTGCACATTGCGCCCGGCTTCCTTTCCTTCGAAGCCGTGTCCGTTTCCTTTTTCCCCTTTTTGGCGAACTGCCCGCAGCAGCCCTGGAGCGCAAAGAAGATGAGCGTCCCTGCCGCCCAGAGGTAAAGCCCCTTCATGTTCATGCCATGGTCCTTTCTACTTGTAAATTACCGAGCTTACGGAGCTCAAATCAACTCTCTCGCGCGATTGAGACCTGTCCGCGAGATTGCCTATGTCGATTTTTTCTTCCTGAAACAGCCTGATGTCGCTGACGTTCACGACCATGCCCACGTTGTCGCTTTCGGCAACATGGCCCTTGTAGCACACCAGGATGATCTTTTCCCTCTTGTCGCAGATAAAATCAAAGCTCGTTATGATCAGGATCAGCAGTTTTCCGATCATGTCCGCGGCATTGGATTCCTTTTTTATCCTGGCGGCCAGGAGCAGGTTTTTATCCTCCTGGACGTAATACGCGGCCTGGCCTTTTTCGAAGAGCTTGTTGTAGCTCCCGGGCTCGAGGGCCCCGGTCCCGGGTTTGCTCGTGCACGCCTCGCCCCCCGGACCCACGGTGCTGTTTTTCCTCGGCCCGCCGCAGCCGCAGGGCGCGCCGATGAGCGCGGCGGGCAGGGCGGCGAGAAAGATCACAGCCACAATAAAAGCTTTCGATCCGCTGGTAATACGGCTTTTCATTGTCACCGGTTCATGCCAGGAGTCATTACTCGGAGCAGATATGGCTATTGCACAGATACGGCCTCTTGCAGTCATCGTTGGATCGACAGGGCTCGCCCCTGCCGCTCTGATCCTTCCGGCACAGGCCCACGATGCAGAAAAGCCCTTTCTTGCAGTCCGTGGAGTACTGGCAGGCCTCGCCTTCCACAGACAGGGAGGTCTGGCACTTGCCGACAATGCAGTATTTATACTTTTTGCCTTTCTTCTTGCAGTCCTTGTCTTCCGAGCATTGGAGCCCGGCCGTGCCGCCAGTGCCAGAAGGCGCTACGCCGCCGCCGGGATTCTGGCATTTGCCGCTCTGGCAGACAAAGGGCATGGAGCAGTCCGCGTCGATGGCGCAGGTATCCCCGATCTTTCCGAGCGGCCTGCATGATTGAAGGATGCAGTACAGGGGCGGCGCGCAGTCGACATCGGACGTGCACGGGTTGCCGGGAGTGGAGCTCCCGCCGCCGCCCGTGCCCATACCCCCGCCCCCGTAGCTGGGCTGGTTGCAGGCGCCTCCCGTGCAGATGTAGGGCACGTTGCAGTCATAGTCATAGGTGCACGGCTCGCCGACATTGCCGAGAGGCCGGCACTGGCTGACAATGCAGTACAGCGGCGGCTGGCATTGGCCGTCGTTCGTACAGGCCGCGCCCTGGACGTTGCTCTGCCCCGCGGGGGTCGATTGCGAGCACAGTCCCGTGATGCAGTAGAGGGGCGAGACGCAGTCGCCGTCATAGCTGCACGGGTCGCCGGCCAGGCCCATCGGCCTGCAGGTGTTGAGAATACAGTATAGCGGCGGCTGGCACTGCGAGTCGGACGTGCAGTTCGACCCCTGGGCCGTGCTGGCTCCCGAAGGGCCTCCTCCTGTTCCCTGGTTCTGGCACACGCCTGAAATGCAGTAAAGGGGCAGATGGCAGTCCGCGTCTATTGTGCAGGCGTCGCCCTGGTAGCCGAGCGGCCGGCAGGCGTTCAGGATGCAGTAGAGCGGGGGCTGGCACTGAATGTCGGAGCTGCATGGCGACCCCTGCGAGGAGCTCTTGGGCGCCTGGCCCGTGTCCGTGCACGTGCCGCCGATGCAGTACCACGGCATCTGGCAGTCATAGTCCGTGGTGCAGGGGCCTCCCTTGGCGCTGAGGGACTGGCACACGCCGCCCGTGCACTTCAGGCCGGCCTTGCAGTCTATGGTTTTCCCGCACGCGGCGCCGGCGTCGCCCAGGTCCTTGCAGGAGCTCATGATGCAGTACAGGGGCGTGCACTCGTTGTCGTACTGGCAGCCCTTGCCCGAAACTTCGGTGCAGGTGCCGTTTAAGCAGCTCAATGGGGCCTTGCAGTCGATGTTCTGGACGCAGGGCCCGTTCTTGCCGCTGAGCTCGGTGACGCATTTGCCCGCAATGCAGTACAGCGGCGGCGTGCAGTCGATGTCCATCTTGCAGATTTCTCCCTTCGCTCCGAGGGGCCTGCAGGAATTGAGGATGCAGTAGTTGGGGGGCACGCACTGGCTGTCGTTCTGGCACATGTCGCCGAGAGAGCCCATGCGGGAGCAGACGTTGTTGAAGCAGTTGAACGGCAGGAAGCAGTCGTCGTGGACCTGGCACGGCTGGCCCTGGTCCTTGAGCTGCTGGCATTTTCCGTCGATGCAGAAATGCAGCCACTGGCACTCGTCGTCCTCGGTGCAGGCCTTTCCCTCGGGGTAGATAGTGGATACGTCCTGCTTTCGGTTTTCGATTTCCGTCATCAGGGTCGTGACGTACTGGAACGGCACGGCATAGTTGCCGCCCTGGATGTCGGCTTTCGCGCTGAAACGCCAGGAGACCACGCCGATCACCTCGGCGCGCTCGTTCAGCACCGGGCTGCCGCTGTTGCCGGGGTTGATGGGCGCGGTCAGCTGGATGTTTTTCGCCTCACCCTTGCCCATGTAGAAGGGCGCCATGTAGCTCGCATCGCTGACCACGCCTGTTCCGAAATTCAGATGGTTCTCCTTGGACCGCATGTCCGGGTAGCCGACAATATATATTTTCTGGCTTGTCTGGAACTCCAGGGTGTAGGGCAATCCCTTGAGCGAGGAGGGGAGGGTCGACGCTTCCAGGACAGCCACGTCGTGCTGCCTGTCGACGGCAAGGACCTTGAGCTCCTTGTAGGCGACCTTTTTTTCCGTCTCGATGAAAATGTTGCGCAGCAGGCTGATGACATGGAAATTCGACACGAGGTATCTTTCCCTTTTGTAGTCGATGAGGAAAGCGGTCCCCTGGTACCCGGCAGCCTCGCTTCCGATCAGGAACACGTTGTCCTGGGCTGCAACGAAAACAGGGTCGAGGGTAACGCCCCCCTTCTTGCCTCCGATGGGCTTCGGGCCGTCCTTATTCGGACCGCACGAAGTCAATACGAAGCAGAAGGCGGCAAGCAAGGCGACAACCATGAAGTTCCGATTACGCATTTTGAAAAATCCTTTCCATTGCAGGTTACACCGATTTTAAAAACGCATTTTTTGTTCACAGTCAGCTTGATATCGTTCAGGACACTCATTTTATTACATTATAGTTGATTTATAAAGCATTTTTTTTAAATAGCTTATTCAAGCATACCCATGCATCCGCCGGCCGATCAGGCATAATTTATTATTAGAATAGACAAATCATCCAATTATTTGTTTTATATAGACTTTAAAGCGCGGGCGCCCATGCACGCCCACGCGGAAAAGCGACAATGATTTTTACGGGAACAAGCGGGTTTTCCTATGATGACTGGAAGGGACATTTCTACCCGGCCAGCATGGGAAAGGCGAAGTTCCTTGCCTATTATTCCAACACCTTCACGGCCTGCGAGATCAATTCCACCTATTACGCTCCTGCGTCGCGGCGCATGACCGAGGGGCTGCTGCGAAAATCAGAGGGCAGGGTGACGTTCTGCATGAAAGCCAACAGGAGAATGACCCATCAGCTCGACGCGGATGCAGCGTTCTACAGCGGTTTCAGGGACGCCCTCGATCCGATGGTGAGGGAAAAAAAGCTGGGCGCGGTGCTTGCCCAGTTTCCCCAGTCATGCAGGCCGGACCGGCGCGGCAAGGATGCCGTGGAGAGAATCCACGGCGAGCTGGGGGAGCTCCCGCTCGTGTTCGAGTTCCGCCAGGAGAAGTGGGCCGACGACAGGGTGTTCAAGTGGATGAGCGGAAGAAACATCGGGCTTTGCTGCGTCGACGAGCCGCGGATCAGGGGGCTTTTCCCGCCCGTCGTCAGGGTCACGTCAAAGGACATCGCCTATCTTCGATTCCACGGAAGGAATGCCGAGAAGTGGCACAACCACAAGGAAGCTTACGAGAGATACGATTACCTTTACTCGGAGGAAGAAATAAAGCAGTGGGTGCCGAAAATAAAAAAACTGCAGCAGGAAGCGGGGAGCGTGTTTGTTTTCTACAACAATCATTACAAGGCAAAGGCCGTTCAAAACGCCCTGCAGCTCAAGGTCCTGCTGGAAGGCGGCGAGTGACCCCCGTCGGGCAGGGGAGGCTTCAGCCTCCCGGTTGCTGAAATCCGGGTAGGGGAGGCTTCAGCCTCCCGGTTACTGAAATCCGGGTAGGGGAGGCTTCAGCCTCCCGGTTGCTGAAATCCGGGTAGGGGAGGCTTCAGCCTCCCGTTGTTCTACAGGCGCGCCAAGAGCGCGCAGCTGCAC
>JBDRLK010000656.1:0-12552 GCA_043813155.1 Pseudomonadota bacterium
AAATAATGGATGAAATTCAAGATTCAAGGCCCGGCCCCCATACTCCCCCCGGAAACGTGCATGCACCCCATGTATGGTGCCGGGTTGTCTTTTTGGAATAGATTTCCTATTGTAAGTTTTGTACCGGATACATGCCCCGGAGGTGTGACGGGTCATGGTTTGCTGAAGGGAAGCCTTGTGTCGCATGTTATAAATCTTTTACTGGCGGCTGCCTTTGTGCTCGGCGCGGCCTGCTCGGGCCGCGAGGCGGGCCCAGTGGAAACTGCCGCGGCCGAGCCCGAGAAAAAGGCCGTACCTGAAAAGCCGGCCCCGCCGCAGACGCCGGATGATTTTCGCGCGGAGCTGGAATCAAGGGGCATCGCATTTACAAGGGAAGAGTTTGCCCGGCAAATCGCGGACGGAAACCTGGAGAACGTGGAGTATTTCCTGGCAGCCGGCATGGACGCGCGGTGGACGGATGATGCCGGCGGCTCGCCTCTTATCCTTGCGGTGAAAAAAGGAAACCCGGCCATCGTCAGGCTCCTGGTTGCCGCGGGCGCGGACGCGGCCGCGAAGCAGGGATCGGGAAAAACGCTCCTGGAGGCGGCGCTGCAAAACGGGAAGGGCGAGATCGCCCTGCTTCTCATCGAGAAGGGAGCTGCCGTCAACCCGGACGAGGCATGCATCGTGGACAACGAGGGGCTGCTGAGCAGCAGCTGCGGCATGACGCCGCTGGCCCTGGCGGCTTCTTCCGGAGACAGCGCCTCGGTAAAAGCCCTTGTCGAAAAGGGCGCGAACGTGAATATCCGTGACAGCGAAAGCGGGCGCACGGCCCTGGAGCTGGCTATCCATAATAAACATTATGCAGCGGCAAAAGTTATGATCGAAAAAGGGTTTGACATCAATTCCCTGGAAACAGCCGCGCTGCTGAGCCTCGTGGCCGAAGAGAAGATCGAGCTTCTGCAAATGATCCTCGCTGCGGGCTACAGCCCCGACGTGCGCTATCACCTGGACGGCAGAACCATGCTCATCGAGGCCTGCGTCCTGGAAAAGGCGCAAGTCGTCAAGCTTCTTCTCGATCATGGCGCGGACAAGACCCTTGAAGATGACCAGGACCTGACGGCCATGAAAGCGGCCAAGAAAGCGGGCAACAAGCAGATCATCGAGCTGATCAGCGCAGCGCCGAAGCCAGGGGCCGAAGAGAGCCCGGATCCTGATTAAAGCTGGTAGGCAGGCTGACACAAATGTCGTTTTTCCTCTCCTGAAAAACAGAAAAAACCCCTTTAAACAGAGAAAATTCACCGGCACGCAACTTGCAGTAAAGTGCTGCACGCGAAAGGAATAATAATGAAGAACATTTTACTGCCTCTTGTTTTTCCTGCTTTTTTCTTTGCAGGCTGCTCCGGCGGACACGACCTTGGCGGCGATTCAGGCGATGATCCGGCCGCGGACCCGGCAGCCGACCCTGTTTCGGATAATCAGGTTGATACGGAGGACGTTTCCAACGATCCAATGGATGAAGGAAGCGACCAGCCGCCCGATCACGCGGAGGACGGTATTGCGCCGGACGCGCCCGACCCGTGCCCGGCCCAGGACGCCAGGGCCTACGGCACCTGCCAGATGATCCTGGACGGGGTAGTGTGGAACGGCGAGAACTGCGTCGGCCTGGGGTCGGGGTGCGGCTGCGAGGGCGATGACTGCGATTCGGTGTACGAGAGCGTGGAAGAATGCGTTGAAGCGCGCCGGTCCTGCTACGAGCAGACCTGCGACCCCCAGCCCGTGGCGGACGACATGTGCATCGACTGCACGGACGAGATGTTTCTCGGCGCCTTCTGGAACGGCATCGAGTGTTTCGAGCTTCGAGGATGCCGGTGCGCGGGCGATGGCTGCGATGCGCCGTTTTCTTCCGTCTATGAATGCCAGGCAGTCCAGGCGCAGTGTGACGGCATACTGTGCAGGGAAAGCGGGGGTTTGTGGTTTCCAGCTGATGCTGGTTTTTGCGGGTTTGGATGCGGCGGCCCGCTGCCCTTTGCCTGCGAGTCGGGCATGGCTTCGTGCAAATGCACCCCAGGGAAAACCTTTGTGTCCGGCGAGGGCTGCCTGGATGCTCCGGCGTGCACGCCCAAGGACCTGTGTCTTGCCACACGGGGACAGTGGCACCCGGAAGAGGAATGTTTCTGCGGTTTCTGGTGCGGCGAGCAAACGCTGTGCGCCGACTGCATGGACTCCTGCGACTGCGGCCCGCACCGCAACTTCAACGAGGAGGGGGGCTGCGTGCCGGACGAGGAATGCGACGGGGCAACGCAGGAGGATATCTGCGATTTCACGGGCGGAAGCTGGGTCATGAACGCGTGCGGCCACCACGACTGCGGCGTGCCCAGCATGGACGCGTGCATCCAGCCCGGCTGCGATTGCGGCATGCTTTCCAATTACGACAATGATCATGGATGCGTTTACGACGGGAGCTGCCTTTTCCGCGACCTGAACAGGGCATGCATACAGGAGGCCATGTGCAGGCCGGGCCTGGCCTGCTGCTATAACTGGGGCATGGCGCCGGCCGGTGAATGCGTGCACCCCTGCTGCTCCGACCACGAGAGCTGCGGCGACAGCGGCTGCCCTCCCTCGCTTGGCTAGCCCGCTTCTTTTCAATTTCTTCCATTCTGCTATACTCCCAGTCAGCCCGGGAGGTCAGTGATGAATAAAGCCTGGATTTTCTGTTACATTTTTTTCCCGATCGCCGCTTTTGCCGGCATCCTGTATTTTTACGGGGGCTTTTGTGAATGCGGGAGTGAGAAGGTAGATCTCTGGCCGGAAATCGAGCCTTTCGAAACCGGCACGCTCAAGGTTTCGGACATTCACGAGCTCTATTACGAGCTGGCGGGCAGCCCGGACGGCAAGCCGGTCATGTTCCTTCACGGCGGGCCGGGCGGCGCTTCGTCGCCTTACATGAGGCAATTCTGCGATCCTGAAAAATATCTCATGGTCCTTCACGACCAGCGCGGGGCAGGCAAATCAAAGCCCTTTGGCGAGATAAAGGAAAACACAACGCAGAACCTTGTCGAGGATATCGAGCGGCTGCGCAAGCACCTGAAGCTGGGCAAGGTCATCCTCTTCGGAGGCTCCTGGGGCGCAACGCTGGCCCTGGCCTATGCCGAGACCTACCCGAAAAACGTGAGCGGCCTCGTGCTGCGGGGAGTCTTTACGGCCACGAAAGAGGAGATCGACCATTTTTATCACGGCGGCGTGAAGCTGTTCTTCCCTGAAGTCTATGAAGAGTTTCAAAAGAGCATGCCCGAGCCTGAATCGCGCCCCCTGGCAGGGCACCTGTTCAAGCTGATCAACGAGGGAAGCAAGGCCGACAAGGAAAAATACGCAAGGGCCTGGGCGCGCTACGAGATCAAGATCAGCGGGCTCGACGTGCCCGACGACGAGGTCGAGCACGTTCTAACCCAGTTCGACCCCTATGCCTTCGGCATACTGGAAAACTACTACATGGCCAACAGCTGCTTTCTCGAGGAGGGCCGGCTCCTGCGGGACGCAAAAAAGCTGGCCGGCATCCCGGCCGTGATCGTGAACGGCCGCTATGACGCGATCTGCCCCCCCATCACGGCCTACAGGCTTCACAAGCAGCTTCCGAAGTCCAGGCTGGTCATCGCCGAGGGCGCGGGCCACTGGATGGGAGAGAAGCCGGTCGAGCAGGCCCTTCTGCGGGCCATGAAAGACTTCGAATAGAAATATCAGCTTTTTGTCTTGATGGCGGCGAGGATTTTTTCAGGCGATATGGGCAGGCTGCGGATCCTGGCGCCCGTGGCGTCGGCAACGGCGTTTGCCACGGCGGCGGGGATGGGGATGAGCCCGGCCTCGCTGACCCCCTTGGCGCCGTAGGGGCCGGCCGGATCATCGGTTTCAATGTAATGGATTTCAATGTCCTTGGGCATGTCCATGAACGTGAACATCTTGTAGTCCAGATACGAGGGGTTGATCGTCCGGCCGTCTTCCACCTGCAGGTCCTCTGTAAGAGCATACCCAAGCCCCTGCTGGATGGCGCCCTGGATCTGGCCGTCGAGCCCGCTCGGGTTGATGACCTTTCCCACGTCGTGGACTGCCACGAACTTGAGGACCTTGACCCTGCCCGTGCCCGGGTCGACCTTGACCCGCACGGCATGGGCTGCAAAGGAATAGGTGGCCGACACATTGCCCGTCATGTCTTTTGCCTGGAACTCGTTGGGTGGATCGTAAAACGCGCTCTCTACGAACACGGTCCCGTTTTCCCTGTAATGGGCCGAGCGGATAATGCGGTCGATGGCAACCTTTTTCGTTGCGTCGCCGGAGCACCGGGCATGGCCGCCGCCGAACTTGACTTTATCCACGGGGCACGCGAGCATGGGCGCAGCGTAGATGGCCAGCCTGGCTTTCAGCTTGCGGCACGCCTCGATGACCGCGTTGCCGGCGATGAAGGTCGTCCTGCTGGCGTGTATGCCCACGTCCCATGGTCCCGTGTCCGTGTCGTTGTTGACCACGCTCACCTTTTCCAGCGGTATGCCGAGCTCTTCGGCTGCGATCATGGCCATGGCCGTGTCGCTGCCCGTCCCTATTTCCGTTGCGCCCGTGATGATGACGGCTTTTCCGAAATCATCGAGCTTGATGATGACGCCGCACCCGTCCGACCGGTAGACCCTTCCGCCCCCGCCCACGTGCATCATGGACGCGATGCCCACGCCCTCCCACTTGTCCTTCTTCTTGTCGAACACGATCTGGCTCGCCGCTTTTTCGAGGCACTCGCGCAGGCCGCAGGTGGTGACCCTGAATTTCTGCGGCGTGATGCTGCCCGGCTTGTTGGCGTTGAGCATGCGGAACGTCACCGGGTCGATGCCGACCTTGGACGCGAGCTCGTCCATCTGCTGCTCGTTGGCGAACGTGCCCTGGGGGTTGCCGTATCCCCTGAAAGCGCCGCTGTAAGGATTGTTCGTATAGATGCTCCGCGCCCTGAAGTAGATGTGCTCCACCTTGTAAAGGGACGAGATGCCGATGAGCATGATGTGGGGCGTGGTCACGCCCCACGACGTATAAGCCCCGGCATCGAGCGTCGCCTCGCATTTTCTGGCCGTGAGGAGCCCCTCCTTGTCGCAGCCCGTGACCATCCTGATGACCATGGGCTGGCGCGTGGGCGAACAGGCAAACTCTTCCTCACGCGTGTAGAGGATCCGGACGGGACGGTTGGATGCCCTGGCCAGCAGGGCTGCGATGACCTCGTAGGGGTAGACATCGAGCTTGGATCCGAAAGCGCCGCCGATGGCGGGCTGGAGGATGCGTATGTCATGGCCCGGAACGGCCAGGCAGCGGGACAGGAGGTTCTGCATGAGGTACGGGATCTGGGTGGTGGACCACATGGTGAGCTTTCCGCCGCCGTCAAAGGACGCCAGGGCGAAGCAGGGCTCCATGCAGCAGTGCGTGACGAACGATGTCCTGTAGATGCCCTCGACAATGAATTCGCTCTTGTCCAGGATTTTGTCCGCATTGCCGGCGGCGAACTCGTATTTGTGCGGGACCCTGTTTCTCGGGGCATAGTCGTGAATCTGCGGAGCCTCGGGCTTCATGGCATCGAAGGGGTCGAAAACCGCGGGCAGGGGCTCGTAGGTTACGCTGATCAGGCGGCAGGCTTCTTCGGCCGCCTCCTCGCTCGTGGCGGACACGGCCGCGATCTCATCCCTCATGCTGCGGACCTTGTCCCCCTTGAGCACGGGGTGGTCCTTCATGAACCCGATGGGCAGGCAGGCCGTGTTCTTCGCCGTGATGACGCTGACGACACCCGGCAGCTTTTCGGCTTTCGACGTGTCGATCCTCCTTATCCATGCGTGGGGATGCCTGCTGCGAAGAATTTTTCCGTGGAGCATGCCGGGCACCTTCAGATCGTGGCCATAGACGGCTTTCCCGGTGACCTTGTCGATCGCATCGATCTTCGAGACGTTTGTCCCGATCGTCGAAAACCGCGCTTTTTTGTTTTCAGCCATTATCGTTCAGCTTTTCCCGGCATGGTTCAAATCAGGGGCAGGGGAGCCTTCAGCCTCCCCTGCATTAATAGAAGCGCGCCAGGGGCGCGCAGCACCACGGGCGCCTGAAGGCGCCCCTGCCCGGCAGGGGGCGGTTTTTTAACCATGCCCTTTTTTCTTCCCCGTCTTCCGGGTCCTTACGATCTTTTTTCCTTTGCCGGCTTTTTTTTCCGGCTTCATTTTCGCGGCCGGCTTCTTTCCTTCTGCATCGCCCAGCTTTCGCTTCATGGCTTCCTTGAGGATCTTCAATCGCTCCTGCTTCAATTCGCGCGCGGCCCTCACGATGGCCCGCACGATCTTTTCATACCCCGTGCACCGGCACAGGTTGCCGACCATGCCTTCCCTGACTTCGAAGGGCGTGGGGCTGGGATTTCTGCCCAGGAGGTCGAGGGCCTGCATGATCATGCCCGGCGTGCAGTAGCCGCATTGAACGGCGCCCTCTTCCAGAAAGGCTTTCTGCAGGGGGTGAAGCTTGCCCGGCTGGCCGATTCCCTCGATCGTGGTAATATTTTTTCCATTGGCATCAGGGGCGAGCACAAGACAGGCATTCATTGCGCGGCCGTCAACGAGCACCGAGCAGGCGCCGCACTCGCCCTCGTCGCATCCCTTTTTCGTTCCCGTCAGGGTGAGGTCCTCCCGGATCAAGTCCAGGAGAGTCCGGTTTGCGGGTACGTAGAGCTCGTAGTACGTGCCGTTGACCGTGAGGGAAATATGTCTTTTCGGCGTCGTCATGAAAGAATGCCTTTCAGCGCGCGCACCATAAAGAGCTTGACCATCTCCAGCCTGTAGGGCTCCGTGGCCCTCACATCCGAAATGGGGCAGCATTCGCAGGACGCGGATTCAGCGGCTTTCAGTATCAGCTCATCCTTGACGTCCGAGCCGCGAAGAATGTTTTCAGACGCCCTGGCCCTGATGACGGTAGGCGAGACCGCGCCAAGGGCGATCTTGATATCCTTGATCGTTCTGCCTTTCTTAAGAACGCTCACGGCCACACCGGCAACGGCGATATCCATTCCCATTCGGACCGTGTGCTTCCTGTAGGCAGCTTCTTCGCCCTTTCTCATGAGCGGTATCTGGATCTGCAGCAGTATCCCGGTGGAGCCCAGGACGGTCTCCCCGGGGCCTCTGAAAAAGCCTTCCAGGGGAACGGTCTTCTGGCTTTTTCCAGTGTTGAAAAGAACTTTTGTCCCGAGGACCATGAGCGGCGCAGTCATGTCTGCTGACGGCGCCGCGTTGCACAGGTTGCCCCCGATGGTCGCGCGGTTGCGCACCTGGGGGGATGCCATGAGCAGGGCCGTGTCGGGCAGCATGGGCAGCTTTTTTTGCAGCAGGTGGCTTTCGGCAATGTCCGTCAGCGTGGTAAGCGGAGAGAGGATAATTCTTCCTTTTTCGATCCTGGGCTCGAAATTCAACGTCGGGAGGTTCTTGATGTTGATGACGGCCTTCGGGGCAAATTTTTCCTTTTTCATGCCCACGAGAAGGTCGGTGCCTCCGGCCATCAGCCTCGCCTTTCCCTTGAAACGGCGAAGCAACGCCAGGGTTTCAGGAATCGAGGTGGGCTCGAAATAGTCGAAAGGCTGCAGGCTCGACCTGAAGACATTCCCCGACGTGCGTTTTAATGCCATTTAGTTTTCCGGTTCTCCTCGCTCCGTCTCCCGAAGCCTGCATCAGCTCTCTATCGGTAAAGCAGTACAGGGTAAAACGCAACCTCGGGCCGGTTACAGGATAATTGCCAATCGTCCGAATATCTACTATAAGCTACCTGATTTATAATAAATTTCAAGGACAAAGTATGAAAACTCGACTCACGGATTCCATGGTTCCCGTATTTATTTTCCTGAGCCTGGTGATAGTTTTTTTCCTGGGGTTTCCGGTATTGAAAATCCTCCTGTCCGTCACACCTGCAGCGCTGTTTAAAACCCTCATTCTGCAGGAGGTCACCAGGTCTTTCCTCCTGACATTCTATTGCGGGCTCGTGGCCACGCTCCTGGGGCTTATCGTGGGCGTGCCCCTTGCCTACGTGCTGGCACGAAGCGAATTTCCCGGAAAGAGAGTCATCGAAGGGATCATCGACATGCCCGTGATCCTTCCCCATTCGGCTGCCGGCATCGCCCTTCTTTTCGTTTTTGGAAGGCATTTCATGGTCGGGAAAGCTTTTGGCGCGATCGGCATTGATTTCGTGGGCGAGGTGCCGGGCATCGTGATCGCCATGCTCTTTGTCAGCGTTCCATTCCTGGTCAACGCGGCCAAGGAGGGATTCAAGAAGGTCGATGTCAAGTACGAGCAGGCGGCAAGGAGCCTCGGGGCCTCGCCGTGGACGGCCTTTTTCACGATTGCGCTGCCGCTGGCCGGAAGCGGCATACTGTCCGGCGCCATCATGATGTGGGCCAGGGGTCTGAGCGAATTCGGCGCGGTCCTGATCATCACCTACCACCCCATGATTGCCCCCATCCTGGTTTACAATTATTTTGAAAACTTCGGGCTCGAGCACACGGTGCCGGTGGTGGCGCTGCTGATCCTCTTGACGCTCGTGTTTTTCACGCTGCTTCGGTGGCTCAATTACCGGTGGGAAAAGCGATGATCAAGGTCGAGCGCCTGGGTGTCCGGGTGAAGGGGTTTTCGCTCTCGGACATCAGCTTCGAGGCTGAAACAGGGGAGTTTTTCGTTATCCTCGGCCCCACGGGGGCGGGAAAGACCATGCTGCTGCGGGCCATAGCGGGCCTTGAGAGGGTTTGCGCGGGACAGGTCCTGATAGACGGGGCGGACGCGACACACGCGCCGCCGGAGCGCAGGGACATCGGGTTCATGTTCCAGGAAAACACGCTTTTTCCCCATTTGAGCGTGAGGGACAATATTGCGTACGGGCTCAAGCGGCGTGGAAAGTCGAAGCAGGACATTGCCGGCCGCTGCCGGGAGATTGCCGGGCTCCTGGGCATCGAGCATCTTCTCGACAGGAAGCCGGGAAAGCTCAGCGGCGGGGAAGCGCAGCGCGTGGGCCTGGCCCGCACGCTTGCCCCGGACCCGGGGCTGCTGCTTCTCGACGAGCCGCTCCTGTCCATCGACCCGTCCGCGCGCGAGGCGCTCCAGCAGGAGCTGCGGGGCATCCACGAGCGCCTGAAAAAAACCGTAATATTCGTGACGCACAGCTTCGAGGAAGCGGCGGCGCTGGCCGGCAGGATCGGCGTGATGCGGAGCGGCCGGCTCGTCCAGGTCGGGACGCCCGGGGAAATATTCCGCCGCCCGGAATCCGAGTTCGTGGCGCGTTTTTCCCTGGCCCGCAACATTTTCAAGGTCGACATCGAGGACGAGGCCAAGGGCCTTGCCGCGGCGAGCATCGACGGCACGAAGATCCTCACGACAACGAGCCTTCGAGGCCCCCGCCACATGTCGCTGAGGCCTGAGGACATCATTGTCTCCAGGGAGAGGATCAGCTCCAGCGCGCTCAACTCGCTCGAGGGGAAGGTTCGCAAGATCGAAGACAAGGGCTCGCTCGTCCACCTGACCGTGAGCGTGCCGCCCGACCTCGTGGCCCTGATCACGGCCCGCTCGCTCCGGGACCTGGGACTGGAGGAAGGCATGCATGTTTTCGTGACGTTCAAGGCCTCGGCGGTCTGGGTCTTTTAGCCCCCCCCTACAGCTCGAAGGTGACCTCGTAATTGCCGGACACGGGCCGCTCGTAGGGGGAGATGCCGATAAGATAGGTCGATCCCGCGGGCACGGTTATTTCGAGGCTGGTCGGGTCTTCGGCGCTGTCGCGGCCGGCACTGGAAGCGCAGGTCACATAGGTTTTCGCGCCGCCGCACCCGATGTCCGATGTGTTGTCCCACACGCCGATGACCGTGTCGAACCACATGGAGGGCGCCTGCTCGTTCGTGGTGATGGTGTACGCGGTCTCTTCGCCAGGCGCCAGCAGGAACCAGGCATGAGCCGGCCAGTCGCCGGAGGCGGAGGAATCGGCGTGGCACGGCGTCTTGAGCCAGCTTTCGCCCTCTTTAATGTCGTTTTCGTAGCCGTTGATGTTGCCCCTGAACTCGCCACCCTCCGTTGCGTTCACCACGTTGCGGTCGTCGCCGGCCTCGACGCAGGGGTTGTTGGCGAACGTGAACCGCGTGACTTTCAGCTGAAACGTGGGCTCGCCGCCGTCCTTTCGCTCGACAAAGAGAAAGTATGATTTCTCGGACCCGGCCGGCTGGGGCGGAATGGACAGGGCCGAGTCGTCCTCGTCGAGCTCGCAGGACGAGCACCCGGGAATCGCGTCCAGCTCGAAGTCGTCGTTGCATCCGGTTTCCGCGTCCGCGCTCCCGCAGTCCCCCAGGCGGGCGTACAGGACCGAGTCAAAGTCTGCGTACAGCATGGCGTAATGCTCGTACAGCTGGTACAGGTCCGCCGATGTTTCGATCGTGACCGCGTAAACGACCTCCGCGCTTCCTTCCTCGGAGCAGCTGCCCGCATAATCGTCTCCGGCGCACTCCACGGTCCCTGCCTGGCATGCATCGCCGAACGTGCCCAGGTCGAACTGCACCGCGCCGCCGCAGGCATCGTTGGCCGGCGCGCTCGTGCAGGAGCAATCCTCGGGGTCCGGGTCGCAGGCGCCCCACGTGCAGTCATCGCCGCACACCCTCATGCTGCCGTTGTCGCAGGGTGAAAGGCAGTTCTCCTCCTTGCCCGGCGGGTCGCATGTTTCATCGCCCTCGACCCTGCCGTTGCCGCACCCGATCCAATCGGGCAATGTGTCCGTGGATTCATCCGGCTCCGCGTCGTCCTCCACGCTGTCCTCCGCGGCCGTGTCCTCCGCCTCGTCCTGGGTTACGTCCTGCGAGCCGTCGTCTTCGGTCGATGAATCCGAGCAGCCGGTAGCAACTGTCAGGGCGGCAATTGCAGCTGCCATGAGCAGGGGTTTCAGAGTTGAATTAATCATGATTCTGATTTATCTCCTATCGTCATTATTTTGCTACTGGTACTCGTACAGCACCCAGGGCCTGACCGTGCCCGCAACGTCGGAATAGCTGTTGCCCTCCGAGTCCGTGGTCTGGCAGAGGTTTCCGTCCCAGTCGGCGTGGTAGGTCCACGTGACGTCGACAGGCTCCCCGATGTTGCCCAGGTAGTTGACGTCGGCGTACGAAAAGCCCCGCGCGTTTCCCCCGAGGTTTGGCGTGGGCGCCAGGATGTGCGTCGACCCGCGCGTGGACTGGCCGCACTCCCAGGTGAAGCTGAGGCCCGCGCCCGCGGCCGTGAACACGTTCGGGCCGGACGTTGCGTCGGAATCGCCGCATATGCCGAGCTTCACGATGTGCACGCGCCGGCCCGCAACGGCCGGGATGGTCCCCACGGGCAGCACCGCGCCCCCCGACATCTCGGCCGTGAGCACGCTGTAGGACGTTCCACCGCCCCCGAACGTGCCCAGCTCCCTCCAGTCCGTGCCGTCGCAGCCCTCGAACGTGGTTCCGGTCCAGCGGATGGTGCCGGCTTTTTCGGCCGTGCAGTCCCCGGTGTCGTTCCCGGCCCTGATGGACCCTCTCACGTCGAGCGTGGCCTGCGGGTCCGTAGTGCCGATCCCGATTTTTCCGTCGACCTCAAAGGCAACGGAATCAGCGATGGCGTGCGTGTCCGTGAACTTCGAAAGATACCCCCCCTCGCCGCTTCCCCGGATCCACGTGTCCGTGCAGGCCCACACGGCCCCGGTCCACCGGGCGATCTCGTCGGCGCCGCAGCCGAGCGCGGCCAGTAGGTCGTCGTCAGGCTCGCAGGCAACGGTTCCCGCCTCGTTGATCGCGCGGATGGAGCTTCCTGCCATGCACGCGCCGGTCACGCGGCTCTGCACCGCGGTCGGGTCTACGGAAAAGGTGTTGCCCGTCAGGGCAAGGCCGCTTCCGGCCAGGTACTCGTTGCCGCCGCCGCCGGCGCACACGAGCGCGCCGGATATGTCGATGCCCACGACAACGTCCGTCCCCTCGCAGGACTGGGGCCCGACGGCCGTGGCGGCCGGCAGGGCCGTGTCCGGCACCGTGCCCGTGATGTCCGCGTAAGAGTGGGCGTGGCCCGGCACATTGCCGCAGTACTCCGCGTACCCGGAAAACGGCGTGCTCCCGAGGTAGACGCGCGGCATCTCCTCGTCCCCCGCGACCTGGACGCCGAGCCACAGGTCCGAGTAATCGCGGAACATGGCCATGTCGATCGATTCCACCTCGCCCAGGTAGACCGTGAACACGCCTTCTTCCACGAGCGCGCTGAGTGTTTCGGTCCACAGCGCCTCCCCGCCGGCCTCGTTGTCGTAAATGGAAAACGTGAAGCTCGTTGCGCCGCTGACCGGGTCGCCCTCCGCGTCCGTCAGCACCCCCTGGACGGGCAGGTAGGACGGCGCTGCGGCGCGCGTTGCGCATGGGGCCGTGAGCAGGATGCCCGCGGCAAGGAAAAGCAGGGCGGCTTTTTTCATCGCAATTTCTCCTGAAGGCACGCCGAGGGCGTGCGGCTACCATAAGGCGCGCCGAGGGCGTGCGGCTACCATAAGGCACGCCGAGGGCGT
>JBDRLK010000657.1:0-2766 GCA_043813155.1 Pseudomonadota bacterium
GGGCACAAAAGTGACGCGCAGCACATCGCCGTCCCGGGCGCCTTCGAGGTCCTGGAGGGTCACGCCCGAGCTGTCCACGCTGGAAAAGGTAAAACCGTCGGGCACGTAAAAGGCGAGCTCGTAGGTAAAGGGCGCTTTTACCGACGGAGCGGCGACGCGCGTGTGAAGCGTTAGCTTTTTTCCCGACCCGTCCCAGGACACTTCCTCGATCAGCGTCCCGCCCATGGTGATCTGGCGATTCCAGCCGAGAAACTGCGGGTCGCCCGTGGGGCGGCGAAGCGCGATCACGCGGCTCGTGTGGGAGGGCACGGTCTTTTTTAGCGTGCCGCTGACCTTGCCGAGAAACTCCCTGTTCCAGAACTCGTAGGCCAGCCACTCGCCTTCCAGGCCCATGGCGTCCAGGTCAACCTCGTGCTCGATCGGGTCGTCGCTGTCCGGGATCTCGGTGTAGGGGTTGGTGCTCATGTCCCAGTTGCGGCCCCAGTTGAAAAGACCGAAGAGCTCGTAAGACTCCTCGTACCCGTCCAGCGGCTCGACGGACATGTGCCAGACTTCGGGAAACTCCCGCGTGAACACGTCGAGGGGCCGGGCAGCGCGGCCGTAGATGGGAAGCAGGGTGCGGATCGAGTTGATGGCGTCTTCATCCAGGTCAACGAGGCGGTCTCCCAGCTTGACGATGCCTCCCGAGAGCGCGACGAAAGTGCAGAAGGCCTGTGATTCCTCGAGGGTCACGGGCGGCCAGCCCTCCTCGTTCAGATTCGACCTGAAAAAGATCAGGTCAGGGTGGTTGACCCAGACCCGGTCCTGCAGATACCAGCGCCGGCCCGCGTTGCGGACCGTGGGCTTGAGCCCCTGCTGGCTCATGTGGTTTTTCGCGTCCACCCCGGGCTGCCAGTCCCATATCGGCATGCTGTCCAGCGTGATGCGCACGGAGTCCACGTGCTGGTAATTAAGACCGCTCGCACTGACCGTGAGGAAGAACGTGTCCGGCCCCAGCTCCTCGCGGATGATCCCGACCGCCTCGTGCCAGGCTTCCTCGCGCGTCATGTCGGGGTCGTGAAACCCGGTGCCCAGAAGCGCCCAGTAGGCAAAATCCATCTTGAACCACTCGTAGCCCCACTCGTTGCGAAACGTGTCAAAGAGCTCGTGCAGGTAGTCCTGGACATCGGGGTGCGTGAGGTCGAGGATCAGGTCGTCCCCGCCTATCACGTCGCCGATGGGCGTCCAGTCCGCGATCCAGTCCGGGTGGTCCATGGCGAGCTGCGACGTGGGGGAAGGCGTGAAGGGCGCCATCCACAGGCCGGGGCGCAGGCCCCGATCGCGTATCCGGTCGGCGAGCCAGGCCGCGCCGTTGGGAAAACGGTCCTCGCGCCACCACCAGTCGCCGTAGGTCGGCTCGTACCCGTCGTCGATCTGGAACCAGTCCATGCCCCAGTCGCGAAGCTCCACGGCCATGACCTCGAGGTTTTCCAGCATGAGCTCCTCGTTGATGTTCGTGCCGTAGCCTCCCGTGCTTCCCGACCCGCTCCAGGAGTTCCAGCCGTTGGGTACGCGCTGCCCGCCGCCCCGTTTTGTCCAGGGCACGATGTCCAGGTAAGCGGCCAGGCGCTCGGCATAGCGCTCGAGGCCGGCAAGCACGTCCGGCTCGGACGGGTGGACGTAGTACAGCTCGGAATCGAGCTGCTTTCCGGCCACAACGGGTTTTGGCTCGGGCAGGTAGGCGGCCTCGGCCGAGAAAAACGCAAAACCTTTTCGGCCGTCCTCTGATTCGAGCGTGGCGTGCGGCACAAAGGAAAGGTTGAGCACGGGGATCGACCGCTCAAAGGTCAGGCCGCCGGCGACCCAGGTGCTGTCGCCGGCCAGATCCACGACAGCGTGGTTCCAGGTGGCGGCCGAGGCGCCTCCGAATGCGCCTGGAAAAGTTCGCGCGAGCGCGTCGTCGCGCTCAACGTCGCCCGGATGGACCTCGACCATGTAGTCCAGGATGGTAAGGGAGCCGTTGTCCAGGATGCGGTGGGTCGAGGGGTCCCGGCCGAGGAAAAGGGACCCTTCCGTATCGCTCACAACGCGCAGCGCCGCGATCTTGGCCACGTCCACGGTCTGGTCCGTGGTGTTGTCCACGGTGACGCGGAAGGTGTAGAAACCTCCCTCGGGGTAGGCCGAGATGCGCCATATGATATCCGGTTCGCCGTCCTCGCCGTGCATCGTGACGAAGAGGCGGCGCGCCTCGCCCAGCGCGTCCGTCTCCTGCTTCTGCTCGATCGAACGCTCGCGGTCCGCGTCAGTCGCGAGCTGAGGCCCCATGGGGCTGAGGCTGTCCAGGATAACGACTGCGACAGCGTGGACCAGGATGTCGCTGCCCTCCCCTTCCTCGATTTCAATCCATCCTCCCTCGTGATAAAGCAGCCGCGTTCCCTCGTTCTCGAGCGTGATGATTTCCTCCGGCTTGGAGGACGAGCAGGCCGCCATCAGGCAGGCAACTGCAACGATTATGAGTTGAAATCTTGCCATGGAGTGTATTAAAACACTTCGCGCACAGCAATTCAAGGGCAATGGATTTGGAGTGTGCGGATAAAATCCTATTCGTTGGCGGAACGGGAGGCTGAAGCCTCCCCTGCCCGACGGGGGTAGGGGCGACTTCAGTCGCCCTTGAAGCTGACTGCATTCAAGAGGATTCGGGCTGTGGTCTTGGTGAGTCGAATGGACAGGGATCGCGTCAGCGGCCGGCGTCAGTAGACGCACATGCCGTTCTGGCAGATGAGCGGC
>JBDRLK010000658.1:0-7652 GCA_043813155.1 Pseudomonadota bacterium
CGATCGGGCCGATCTCGGGGGCCGACCGGATGTTGAGGTCGCCGCGCGCCGACTCCTCGAGGAACGAGCCGGTCCCCGCCGAGCACGCCTCGTTCATGGCGTAGTCGATCGGGACTCCGTTATTGATATAGACGTACTTGGCGTCCTGTCCGCCGATTTCGAAAATCGTGTCGACGTCTTTCTGGAAGTACGTTGTTCCGACGGTGTGTGCGATGATCTCGTTATAGACGCCGACTGTTTCGAGGAAGACGCCCAGAAGCTCGCGCGATGATCCCGTGGCGGCAACCAGGCGGATGCGCGGTTTGTGCGAGCCAAGCTGCTTCCTGATCTCCTTCAGGCAGAGCCTGAGCGCGGCGACCGGGTCTCCGTAGGTGCGGCCGTAATGCTCTGCCGCGATCTCGAGCGTAGCGATGTTGATCAGGGCTACCTTGGTGGTCGTTGATCCGCCGTCGACGCCGAGGACATACTCCGCCGCGGGATCGTAGGCGCCCCGCCTGGACGGGACATGCCGCACCAGCTCGCTCGACTCGGACAGCGGTGAATAGCTCTTGAAGATCAGCTCCGACCCCGGACGCACCAGGTTGCCTTCGGGAAGCAGGGCGCCCTGGCCGGCGGTCAGGTGGGCGGCGCCAAAGGCCTCGAACCAGGCCGCCTGCTCCGGCACGACCACATCGATCTCCGGGCAGCTCTCGCGCACGAAGTCGACAAGAAAGCGATTCCTCGTGACACCGCCGATGAGCACGACCTGACCGCTTTTGAGCCTGGCCTTGGTGAGAAACTCGGTGACCTTGTTGGCCATCACCTTGCTGAGCGACAGTGCAATGTCTCCCTTTTCAGCCTCGCCCTTGTTGAGGCGGTGCGTGCAGTCCGATTTCATGAACACGGAGCAGCGTGCCGAGAGCGGATAGGCTCGAGCTCCCTCGCAGGCCTCGCTCATGTCGTCAAGGCGCATGTCCATGCGGCCAAGCTGCTGGCGCAGAAACTCTCCGGTGCCCGAGGCGCACTTGTTGCCCGCGTAGGTGTTGACAATGAGGCCCCGGCGATTGACGGTGTAGACGACAAGGTCTTCCCCCCCCATGGATACGACCGCGTTCGGTTTGAGATTCAGCGCCTTGAGACCGGCTTCGATCGCCACGGCGGCTATGACCTCCGGCACCGCGACGCGGTGCCGTCCCTCGGTTCCCGTGACCATGCCCTTGACGCCGCGGAGGTCCTCTGCGCCCAGGCCGTCAAGGAGCTGAGCCAGTGTCCCGGACAGATTGCCCTCGTGGGCGAGCATGGCGTGGTCCGTCGAACCGTCCCGGGAGAGCAGACAGAGCTTCAAGGTGGTCGAGCCGATATCGATGCCGAGCGTTTTTTCTCTCATGGTTCAATCGCGTTTCAAGGCCCGCGGGGAGGTTTGACTCACCGTCCGCCCGTGACCGGGGATAACAAAACCTTCCCGGACTTTGCCGGTCCTTTTATGCCATCCCGTGGGAGATTGCAAGGTGCGGCTCCCCAAAGCAGTGGGGTTCAAAACCTCGATGAAAGTTCTTGGTATGTCATTTGCTTCAACGTGTCCATGGTTTTTCTCCTTGTTGCCGCGATTCTTTCTCGCGGTCGACTCGATGCTCGAAAAACCTATCCTCTACATTGAAAATATGGATGCTTCAAGCCGGAATGATGGAAGACGTATCCGCGCGCGGCGTGGAAACTTTACACCTGTTTCTTCTTTATTTCAAAGCTAAAAGGTGATATATTTCCATGACATTAATCAAGGGAAGGAGCTGGAAATGAAAGACGTATCGAGACATCTTTTCTGTCTTGGCCTTGCAGGCATCTTTTCCCTGGCTGCGGCATGCGACGACAATGCAAGCGATGAGGATGCCGACGCGACAACGGACCCGGTGGAGGACCAGGAAGTGACGGACGTGACCCCTGACCCGACCCCGGACGTGACCCCTGACCCGACCCCGGACGCGGAGCCTGACACAGAGCCTGACGTGGAGCCTGATTCGGCCGAGACCTATACGGTGTCCGGCGAGGTCTCGCGGACCATAACGACCTGCCCGCCGGCCACCGACGGCCTTGGAACCCTGTGCCTGTCCCTGCGCGGCACAGTGGGCGATCCGGACAGCGAGGTCGCGGGCGTGATCATCGAAGACGTCGACATGTCCACCTACACGAACGTGGTTCCGTTCACGATCCTTGACGTGCCCGACGGGACCTGGCAGCTCATAGGCTTCATGGACGATGACGAAGGGGGATGCGATGAGGGGATCGAGTCGGGCGACTTTCTCGCCGGCCTGCCGCCATCTCCGGACTGGGTAGAGGTGGTGGTAGACGGCGCGGACGTGACCGGCCTGGGCCTCGTCTTCAATAACAAGGCAATTTAAGCCTGCCGCGCTCTCGGCGCCCGCCTCACCTTCCCCTGGCCCCTCCGCTAACACGCAGTCCCCCTCTTCCTTGCACATCCTGCTCAGGCTGCAGTCGGCGCTCGAGGCAATGACGCACACGCCCTTTCGAAAGGTGCAGGTGCCTAAATTCTCGCAGCCCATGGATTTCTTGCAGTCTTTCGAAGACCCGATCACGCATTTGCCATTCTTGGCCGTGCAGTGACCCGTCATGAAACAGCTCTCCCCTTTGCTGCAGTCATCATTGCTTGCAGCCATGGGACGGGACTGAGTTCGAGCGCCGGGCAAAAGCGACTGTAGACGTTAGAATGCCAAGGTGAAGATATGAAAGATCAACATGAAAATATCGCCAAATGGTACGATAGAATATTTGCGCCATTGGACAGTGGGTTGAGAAAAATTGGCATGAAAATGTATTTCTTCAAAGATCATCATAACTATCTCAGAAATTTTTGCTGGTCGGGAGCATTATAAAAATTATCGTCACTACATGAGGAACGGAGGATTGCCGGGTTTGATAGATTCAAGTGGCGGTTGTTTCGAAAAACATGAACCTATGTTATTATCAAGGCCAATGACAAAGAAGGAGGGCGCAAGGGACGGCATGCTGAAAAAATGCGCAGTCTTCGGCTTCGCATTCGCCGCGTCTATGGCGGCCTTTCTCCTCGTCGCGGCCGGGGCCGGGGCCCAGACCATCGTGGTCAGGGACCTGCTCACCGGCGAGGGCGGCTGCACCGGGGAGGAGTGCGGCGCAGGCAGGACCGTGACCGGCGGCCTGGATTTTACGGACCAGGGGTGGGTTCCCCACGGCCCGGGGGACACGGTCATGTACAACCTGGGAGGCCCCGTGGTCTCGGGGTCCCTCGAATTCACGGTCTTCAACTTCGCGCCGTATGCCCAGTACCACTGCGGAACGGGCCATCAGTACCTCGAGTTTGTCGGCCTTTTCGAGGGTGAGGGCGGCGACCACTGGACGTCGTTTGACAACGACGAGTCCATCGTGTTCGTCCTGTACGCGCCGGGGAGGGAGGAAGACTGCACTCCCGGAGACAGCGCCCCGAACCACCAGACCAGCATGAGGGGCGCGCTCAACGAGGGCTGCGAGTGGCATGAGTGCTTCCCCACGGTTTACGCCGACCCCGAGACGCCCGCCGACTACCGCTTCAGGCTCGAGTGGGACGCGACCGGGGCCAGGCTCTACGTCACCGACAACCCGGCCGGCGAGCCGGCCCTCGTCGACCAGATCGCGTTCGACGCATACCCCAACGCGTGCACCTGCGAATGCGAGCAGGCGCTCGTTCAGTACGTCTACCTCGGCAAGACAAACTCGAACGACAGCTGGTTCGACGGCCCCGTCTTCTCGAACGTCGTCATCACCAGCTTCGCCGAGTACGTCCCGCAGGAATGCTGCCCGGAGGAGGAAGGGGAGGCGGAGGAGGTCCTTGAGGGCGAGCCTGACGGGGCCGTCCCCGAGCTTCCGGACGCCGTCCCCGAGCTTCCGGACGCTGCCCCCGACCGCGCGGACTTGCCCGATTCAGCGGACCCCGATGCCCAGCCGGACGGCGGGGAGGAGCCGGGTGAGGACGGCGGCGCGGGCGGCGGCTGCGGCTGCGCAGTCGCGCGATGACCCGTCTGCATTCGTCACGGGCTCACCGCCTGCCCGCTGCTCGACCACGCGAAAGACAGGGCGGCGACCAGGCAGCACACGACCCCCTCCCGGAAGGCCGTGGCAATGCCCGCTCTTGATTTCCGAGCGAGCCCCTGTTTTCTGCCTGTTACCTGATCGCAATGACGAAGGTCATGTCCGGAGCTTCCTTCACGGAACCGGGCTTGCTGCGCCACAGGGAGACGCTCAATCGTGCCGGCAAACCCAGGATTTCGATATTGTCGAAGGCGGGTATGCGGGGGCTGACATTGTTGCATCCCCCGGGATAGCCGCAGCTTCCGCCCTGGTGCAGGAAGTGAGTGATTTGCGTCGGACCATGAACGGGAGCCTTCAGCTTGCAGCATGGCGCTGAAAGTTCGCCTTACTGAGATCAAATTCAATGCCGATGTGGTCCGGATCAGAAAAATGCCCTTATTTTCGGGATGGATGCAGTATTGTCGAGGCACAGGCCTGCACGTTCAGTTCGGATGCGGTTTTGTCCGGGGACAGGTCACAGGGGGCACTGGAAGGCCGCCGCGGCGTCCGTGTCAAGGGCCGCGGCCTCGCTGGCCAGAAGCGTGAACGCGGTTTCCTCGGCCACGGCCTCGCCGTCCCAGGATTCGCCTTCGCTGTCCACGGCCTCGAATCCCGTGTCGGTGATCAGGTCGCAGTAAATCGACGCGCTGCCCATGCTCTCGAGCCTGGCCACGAATATATCGAAGTTGCCCGAGCCGTCGAGCAGGCTCTTGCCCGTGACCGTCACCATCCCCCCGCTGCTTTCCTTCACGCCATGGGCTTCGTATATCCCGTTGCCCCCGATGTTCCTCTGCCACAGGATATTGCCCGCGGCGTCCAGCTTGAGCACAAAGGCGTAGATCTCGTTCTCGTCGGGAGTCAGCGACCAGGTCTGCCCTGCGACCAGGATGCCGCCGTCCGACGTGATCGCCGCCCCGCCTGGAAAATCATCATCATCCCCGCCCACTGTTTTCTGCCACAGCACGCTGCCGCCGGCATCGAGGCGCACGACCCAGATGTCGCTCGCGCCCGCGCCGAACGACTCCGTCGTCCCGACCATGACGACCGTCCCGTCGCTGCCTATCAGCATTGCGACGGCGCGCTCATCTTCGTCCCCTCCAACGTTCTTCTGCCACTGGATATTTCCGGACGCATCCAGCCTGGCGGCCCACAGATCGAGATTGTCCTGCGGCCCCGCGTTGCCGAACACGATGATGTCGCCGTCCCCGTTTTCAACGATCGAATAGGCCTCTTCGAAAAGATCGCTTTTAAAAGCTTTCTGCCACACCAGCTCCCCGCCGCCGTCAAGCTTGACGACAAGGCCGTCATCGAGATCGGATTCGAGAGAGCCGGTCCGGCCGCAGACAAGGATCCCCCCGTCCGAGGTCTGCGTTGCGCTGTTTGCATAATCGAGCCTCTCGCCGCCGATGACCTTCTGCCAGGCAATGCTGCCGCCGGCGTCCAGCCTGATGATCCACATGTCCTCCAGGCCGCTGCCCCAGTTCGCCGTTCTTCCGGCCGCCAGGAACCCGCCGTCCGCGCTTTCTTTCAGCGAGCTGATCAGATCGTCCTCTATTCCGCCGTACGCCTTCTGCCACAGCACCAGGCCTTCCTTGTCGGCCGCGGCTATCCATCCATCCTTCTTGCCGGAACCGAATGAATTCGTGATCCCGGCCGCTGTCACCCCGCCGCCGGTGACTTCAACATGGGCTGCTGCAGAGTCGTCCCCGCCGCCGCCCACGGTCACGATCCACAGGTCCGTGCGGAGCCTCTCTTCCTTTGTCCCGCAGCCGCCGTTCAGGAACAAGGAAAAGCATGAAACCATGATGACAATGCTTTGTTTTTTCATCCTGTCGCACCCTTCCTGATAACAACACGCCGACCGCCCGGGGGCCGCCGGCATACCTTCGATAGTATATCAAAGTATACCCGTTGATTAATTTTTTTCTATCTTTATAATTCATTCTCTATGGCAAAACGGCCGGGGCTCTGGAGCTATATCAAAACCGCGTTCAACGTCCGACCCAGGGGAATGCTCGTCAGCCCCAACTGGGTCGCGCTGGCCGCGTTCGGCCTTCTGGGGGTCCTTGTCAATCCCGGGTTTCTTGCCATCGGCGCGGGCCTCGAGCTGGGCTACCTCTTCACGCTCTCCACGAACCGCAGATTCCAGAGGTACACCGAGGCCAGGGACCTGTCCGAGAAACAGGCGGACCGGCGGGCCGATGTGAACGCCGTTGTCGGCAGGCTGGCCGATGAATCGCGCAACCGGTACTTCGCCCTTCAGCAGCGCTGCACGTCCATCCTGAATTTTTACAGGTCCAACCTGAGCGTGGGAGACGGCATATTCGACCAGCACCAGAGCAGCCTGAGCAGGTTCCTGTGGATATTCCTCCAGCTGCTGACCACGCGGGAGGCCATCATGAGCCTGATGCGCGACGGCTCGTTCTCGGACCAGTTTCGCGAGAAGCTGGAAGGGGACATCCGGGCGATAGGGCAGCGCGTAAAGGACGAGACGCTGACCGAGGAAGTGAAAAAATCGCTCGAGAGCCAGGTGGACATCCTCAAGCAGCGCCTGAAGGCGCAGGGTGAAGTCAAGAACAAGCTCATGTACATTACCGCCGAGCTCGACAGGATCGAGCAGCAGATCGAGCTTCTCAAGGAGCAGGCCGCCGTGAGCAAGGACTCCGAGGTCATCTCTTCGCGCATCGACAATGTCAGCTCGAGCCTCGGGGAGACGACCAGGTGGATCAAGGAGCAGCAGAACATCTTCGGCGCGGTCGAGGACATTACCGAGGAGCCGCCGCCCATCCTGGCCCGGCAGGCCGTGAAGGAATAACCTGATATGATCGACAGCAAATCCCAGGACCTGCCCGACTGGGCCAGGGAGCTCAAGCAGCAGTTTGTCTCCGGAACCGTAAGCCAGTTCATCATTTACGGCGACACTTTCGACGTGATCCCTCACGCACGGCCCGACGGCACCGTGCGTTTTCTCTCGCTCAAGCAGTTCCTCGAAGAGGTCATGCTGGCCGGCTACGACACGATCCTGCACTATGACCGCGGCAAGGGCATCAGTGCCGTCAGGGGGGACAAGGAGTGGTCGAAATGGCTCGACTCGCTCCGGCCGTCGGCCGGCCCGGCGGCCCTGTCGCCGCTGAGCACGCGCGACCCGTCCAAGGCCCTGGAGCTCATCGATCATTACATGATCAGGGAGCTGAACCTGCAGGCCATAAAGCGCAAGCAGGGCGAGGAGAGCAGCCTGAAGCTGGCCGTCATCATCGACATGGCCCAGTTCATCGTGCCGAGAGGCGACCCCATCCAGCTCATGGGGGACATATCGTCCCACATCGTCAAGCTGCTGAGCTGGGCGAGCGACCCGGCCATCATGAGCAGCAATATCCTGATTATCCTCATCACCGAGAAGCAGAGCGACCTCAACAGCCTCGTTGTCGACAACCCGCACACGGCAAAGATCGAGATCGAGCTCCCCGGGGAGGATGATATCCTCGAGTACCTCACATGGCTGAAGAAGGCTTCCTTCCCCCGGCTCGAAGAGATGAGCGACGTGAAGCTGACCGTCATGGCCAAGCAGCTGACGGGGC
>JBDRLK010000659.1:0-3189 GCA_043813155.1 Pseudomonadota bacterium
TACATTTATCCTTGTGTCGAAGACCTACCAGGAACAGCACCTGATCAAGAACCTGGTACGCATGACATTGAAGTGCAACGCCGGGTGTGTTTTCTGCAACATCCCTCCCGAGTCAGAGCCGGGTTTCACGGAGCCCGACGCACAAACCGTGCTGGATCAGGTCAGGGCGGCCGTGCGCGCCTCCGGCGGGCAGGGGATCGTGCTTTCCGGCGGCGAGCCCATGATGCGCCGCGTTACGCTGAAAGCCGCCGAGGAGGCAAGAAAGCAGGGGGCCGCCTGGGTGGAGATCCAGACCAACGGTCTTCTCGTGGACAAAAAGGCGGCCGCGGCCATGGCCGGTGCCGGCATTGGAAAAGCGCTCGTAGCCGTGCTCTCGGCCGGCGCCGCTCATCACGACAGGCTTACCGGGGTGAAGGGGTCCTGGAAAAAGACTATCGCGTCCATCCACAACATGACGGCCGCCGGCATCGAGGTCATCCTCAACCTTCTCATGACCGGGCCGACCGTGAAAACCTACACCGATCTTCTGGCCTTCGCGATGGACGAGTTTCCCTTTGTCAGGGAAGTCAATTTTTCCGCGGTCAGCGCCACGGGCCGCTGCTCGGGGCGGCCCGACCTGTGGCCTGATTTTGACGATGCCCGCCCCGTGATCAGGGAGTCGCTCGCGCTTGCCGGGGCCCGCGGCGTCCGGTGCCTCAACCCTTTCTGCGGCCTTCCTGTCTGCGTGGGGTGGGAGAACGATCTTGACCGGTGCGTGGAAGCGCAGGAGATGAAAGCCGCCCGCATGTCCGGCCGGAGCCTTGCGGACGTGGAGGGCCTGAAAAACGAGGGCGAAAAGCTGCAGCCCGCCCTCTGCCTGGCCTGCGCGTACAGGACGATGTGCGGCGGAATATGGCGAAGGATAAACGAGGTCAGGGGAGTCAGGGGCCTCGAGCCGCCTGAAAAAATCCTGCGCCGCTTCCCGGCAGGTCATTGGCCGGAACCCGGGAAACGCGCCGACGCGCGCCGAAATAAAGCGCTGATCCTGGAGCTCGGGGGCCCGGCCGGCATGAACCCCGCTGAATCGAAAAGTGTCCTGAAAAAGGAAAAGAAAACATGCGGCCAGGTTACGTTCCTGGTGCGTGGAACGGGGCTCCCGGACGGGCTGGCGGATGCCGCCCGCTGCGCGCTGCACGAGGGCTACAGGATCATCTCGGTTGCCGCGGACGCGGCCGCGCTTTCCGACCGGGGCCGGGCCGTTGAGCTCGCAGCCGCGGGCGTAACCGAATTCGCCCTGGTCCTGCGCAGCCTCGACGCTTCGAAAAACGATGCTCTCGCGGCAGCGGCCGGCAACTTCAGGAATTCAGTCCGGGGGCTCGCCAATCTCGAAAAGATCCGTGACGAAAAATACCCTGTCATCAGCATTGTCCTGGCAACCGTCCTCATCCCCCAGATCGTCAGCGAGCTCGAGGGCTTTGCGGCGCTGTGCCGAAGGCTCGGGATACGCGAGATGTTTATCCTGCCCCCCTCCCCGGCCGACCCGCCGGCCCCGTCGGCCTCCGCGGTCGCGAAAACCATGAAACAAATCGGCAGCCGCGCGCAACCGCCTGACGTGATGTTCCGGACGCCGGGCCTGCCGCGGGATTACGGCATCCCTTCTTACGGGGAGGACACCATCGCGTTTCCCGTCCCGTACCCGAAAAAATAATTTGGCTCTGTCGTGGAATGGCGATTCAGCCGTCCCGGGGGGCCGCGTCGGCTTCCCCCGCGACCTGCTTCGACCTTCCGGCCAGGAAATCGAGCAGAAAGCCCGACACGTTGATGTTGAGCTGGACCGGGTCATGGGAACAGACGATCGTGTGCAGATAGGCCTTGCGCTGCTGGTGCTTCTCGGACATGTCGATAATGAAGCCTCCGGGAACGTCCTTCCCATACCTGTCCTTGACGATGAGGACGATGGGCCGCAGCATGCGGGAAGCGCCCCGCCCGCTCTTGAGCACGATGCCGAGATCGCCGCTGTCGGTCTCAACGAGCGTTCCAACCGGATACTTGCCGATCGTCTCGGCAAACAGGTTGGCCAGGACGGGATCGAAGATCGTGCCCGCGTTTTTCATGATGGAGCGCAGCGCTATGTCGGGAAGCATGGGCTTGTCTCCTCCCGCAGGCGTGGTCAGGCAGTCGAAGGCATCCGCAATGGCCACGATGCGGGCGAACATGTGGGGCTTTGCGCCGAGCCTGAACTGAGGGAAGCCCTTCGTGCCGTCAAAGGAAACATGGTGGTCAAGCGCGATGAGCCCCCTGAGAAGGAGCGACTTGTCGAACTCGCCCTGGTTCATGATCACCCTGAATGACTCGTAGGTGTGGCGCTGGTACGGGATGTCCTCGTCCTTCAGAACTACTTTTCCTATATCGTGCATCATGGCTCCTATGGCCAGGTCGCAGATATCCGCCTTGCTCAGCGGCATCATCTTCCCCATCATGAGGGAAAGCACGCACACGTTCATGGCGTGGCTGAGCAGCACATGCTCGACGTTTTTGATCGTGACAAGCGCCATGAGGTCCCCGCCAACCTCATCCGCTGCGTCGGCGAGCTGCTGGACCGTCCTCGTCATCTGGATGAGCTGAGCTCCGCCCCCTTTGCCCATGGCGAAGCCCTTGTAGGACATGATCCCGGCGATGTAGGAGCTCACGGAATCCAGCAGAATAACTTCCCTTCCCGTGTCCTTGCGCTCGTCGTCCTCGGCAAGCTCCATGGGCTTGAGCACGGAAAACTCGCTGACCCCGTGCTTCGCGAGGGCCCTGGCCAGCAGCTCCCTGGGCGACGGCTCTTCGTCCCCTGCTTTCCTGAAAGGAGTCTTGATGACAAGCTGCAGGAATCCGAACAATGCCTCGGCCCTCGGCGGGCTGTTGATGCTGAATCCGCCGATGTCCCTTTTCATGAAGAAATCTACGAGGCCCTCTACCCAGTCAAACCCGGCCGCGTCCGTCTTGAGCCTCACGTCATTGATGTAGATCTGCCCTTCGGCGAACATCACCTTCATGTCCATGTTCTCGCCGAAATACTGATCGAGCCTGAGCTTCAGGGACTTCATGGGCTTTTGGAAAGCCGCGTTGGACACGTCGTAGAGGCCGGCCATGCGGATGCAAATGTAAAAGTTATTCAGGAGCGCCCTCCCCGATTCCTGGATCGCCGCAAGATCGTCCGCAGCC
>JBDRLK010000660.1:0-3069 GCA_043813155.1 Pseudomonadota bacterium
ATCGGCGGGCGCCTCCGGGGCCACGGGGGCCGGGGCAGGTGCGGACGCCGCGGCTGCGGGCGCTGCCGCCGGAGCCGGCGCGGCGGAACCCTCGATCTGCCCCATGGCAGCGTCAATGGATTCAATGGTCCATGGCTCCGCCTTGCTCAGGCCTTCCGTGCTGGTCATCTTGTACTCGAAAAGCTGGCCGCCGTGTATGCCGAACGTCCGTCCCGTAATTCCCGCGGCCTTGTCCGACGCGAGAAACAGTACCATGGGCGAGACCATCTCGGGCTTCATGTCGTCGGGAATCATGGACACGTCATCGGTCATCCTGGTCTTGGCCAGCGGCGCGATGGAGTTGACCGTGATCCGGTGCTTGGCCAGCTCCATGGAGCTGATAAGGGTGACGGCGTAAATGCCCGCCTTGGCCGCCCCGTAATTGGCCTGGCCGAAATTGCCCTTGAGACCGGCAAAGCTCGACGTGTTGATGATGCGGCCGCCCTGTTTCTGCTCCACCATGGCGCGCGCCGCGGCCTGCGTGCACAGGAACGTCCCTTTCAGGTGGACGGCGATGACAGCGTCCCACATCTCTTCCGGCATCTTCAGGATCGTTTTATCGCGAAGGATGCCGGCATTGTTCACCAGGATATCGATCCTGCCGAATTCTTTCAGGGCCGTGGCGACGATCGCGTCGGCCCCTTCTTTCGTGGACACGGAATCATGGTTGGCCGCCGCCCTGCCGCCCGCATCCCTGATCTCCCTGGCCACCTTGTCGGCCACGGACGCGTCCGAGCCCGTGCCGTCACGCGCGCCGCCCAGGTCATTGACCACAACGGAGGCTCCTTCCCGCGCAAAGGCCAGGGCATGACAGCGGCCCAGGCCCCCGCCCGATCCGGTTACAACAACAACCTTGTTATCAAAATGTCCCATTGAAATTCTCCTTTCCTACGATGGTGGGTAGGGGAGGCTTTAGCCTCCCTGTTATCCGCTCCTAACGGGCGACTAACGTCGCCCCTACCCGACGGGGGAAATTCATAATAGTCATTTCCTCCGCATATCAGCCCAGGCGCTCGATGATTGCTGCCACCGCCTGGCCGAACGCCGTGCACAGCGTTATCAGCCCGTAGCGTCCCTTCTCGTCCTCCAGGGCATGAAGGGCGGACGCAAGAAGCCTCGCTCCCGTGGATCCCAGGGGATGGCCCATGCCTATCGCTCCGCCGCGGCGATTGATCTTTTCCGTTTCAATGCCCAGCTCCCTGCAGAACACGATCGGGACCGGCGAAAACGCCTCGTTCACCTCGATCACGTCCATGTCCCCGATCTTGAGCCCGGCCCTTTCGAGCGCAAGGCGGGAAGCCGGAATGGGCCCCGTGAGCATGATCGCCGGGTCGATGCCCACGGTGGCCATGGAAACGATCCTGGCCCGCGGCGTGAGCTTGTACTGCCCGGCTTTTTTCCTGCTCATGATCAGCGCCCCGGCCGCGCCGTCGCTGATCTGGCTGGAATTGCCGGCCGTTATCATGCCGCCAGCCTTGAACGCCGGCTTGAGCTTTGCCATTTTTTCCATGGACGTGCCTCGCCTCGGGGTCTCGTCCACCTTGATTACGCGGCTCGCTCCATTGTCCCTGACCGTGACCGGAACGATCTCGCGCTCGTACAGGCCCGCGTCGATGGCCTCGATGGCGCGCCTGTGGCTTTCCAGGGAAAAGGCGTCCAGCTCCTCGCGCTTGAGGTCCCACTTCTCGCAGACAAGCTCGGCCGACTGGCCCTGGGAAATGATGCCGAAACGCTCGTTGACATCGGGGTGGACCGCACCGGCCCCGTCCGAGCCCATGGGCACGCGCGTCATGCTCTCAGCGCCCATCCCGACCGCGACTTCCTTGAACCCGGCGGCAATAGTGGCATAGCCGAAACATATGGACTGAAGCCCTGAGCCGCAGTGGATGTTGAGGCTCGTTCCGCTGATAGTGATGGGGAGGCCGGAAAGCAGCACGATGCCGCGGCCTATATTAAACCCCTGCTCGTTGGTCTGGACCGCGCACCCTGCAATCACGTCCTCGATGTCCGCGGGATCGATGCCCGTTCTCTCAACGAGACCCAGCAGCACCGCGGCTCCGAGATCGTCGCTGCGCGTGCCCCCGAAAGCCCCGTTCTGCTTCCCCACGGGCGTTCGCAACGCTTCGACGATGACGGCCTGATCCGTGTTGGTTTTACTCATCGTGGTGTTCTCCTATCGCAATAAGTTCTTTCGATTATATGGCTCCCTTTGCCTCGAGCTCCGCGATCCTGGCGTCGTCCAGGCCCAGCAGCTCCTTGAGCACTTCCTCGGTATGCTCCCCGAGGCCGGGATGGGCCGTGCTGACTTCTCCCGGCGTGAGCGACATCTTGAAAACGGATCCCGGAACGCCGATGGTTCCCAGGCTTGCATGCTCGACCTGCGCCAGCATTCCCCGCTCTTTCAGCTGGGGGTCCTCATTGACCTCCTCGGTAGAGATGACTTTTGCGCAGGGCACGCGCTGCTCCGACAGGGCCTGCACGATCTCGTCGCAGCTCCTGGCCGCCGCCCATTGGGCTATAATTTTCACGCCCGCTCTCGAATTGTGCACGCGCGTAATGAAATTGGAGAACCGGGGATCGTCTGCGAGGTCATCCCTGCCGATCGCCTTCATCATCCGCCGCCACTGCGAATCAGTCAGGGCGGCAACGCCCACGAAGCCGTCCTGCGCGCGGTAGGAGTTCCAGAATGGCAGAGGATCTTCCCTGTTCGTGAGCAGGTTGTGCATGGACCGGCCCAGGATCCCGGCCGTATCATCCGCGGACTCGCCAAGCGCGCGGATGGACATGGCCTGGAACTGGTGATAATACATGACATCCTGCATGGAGATGTCGACGCGCTGCCCCTGGCCCGTCTTCTCCCTGGAAAACAGGGCAAAGGAAATCCCCATGGCCGCATAAGCGCCGCTGATCAGGTCGCCGAAAAAAATGGGAGGCGGCCTGTCCTGCATGTCCAGCGCGTGCATGATTCCGCTGGAGGCCTGGGAGATGAGGTCAAAGGCGGGGCGGTCGCGAAGCTCGCCCGTGCTCCCG
>JBDRLK010000661.1:0-4037 GCA_043813155.1 Pseudomonadota bacterium
CACCATGAGCACGTTGTGGCCGCCGGCCGCGGCAACGGTCAGCGCCCTTTTTGCGGCCAGCTGGCCTTTCACATCGGATATATCGGCTTCATCCCCGGCCGGCCGGCCCCCGCATACCCGGTTGTCGGATGAATCTTCACCGCCTGCGCCGCTGTAGGTGGTGAGGGATCCGGTCCCCTTGAGGAAGCTGACGACACTGGGAAGCGATGCAGCTCCATTGACCTCGATTTCCGGGACAATGCATGCTTCCCTGGCATTGTTCTCGGGAAGAATAATGCCGGCTCTTTTTTCACTCCTGGCGCAGAGGGCCACCGGCAGCGCCCCGCTCACGGGCCTGATGCCCGCGCTCAGGGACAGCTCCCCGAGAAACATGTAGGCAACGGCCCGTTCCGCCGGCACGATCCCCTTTGCCATAAGCAGCCCCACGGCAATGGCAAGGTCGTAGGAGGATCCGCTTTTGCGTATGTCCGCGGGCGCGAGGTTGACGGTGACTTTCTCGTCTTCGAAGTGATAGCCGCATCGGGCCAGGGCCGCCAGGACCCTGACCTTGCTCTCCTTGACCGCCCCCTGGGCCAGGCCCACGATCCGGAATCCCGGATACCCGCTGGGCTTCACGTTGACTTCCACCTGAATGGGGATGGCTTGTATGCCGTCGATGCACCCTGTGTAGGTTGTTGCTGTCATGGCTCTGCATGCTTATAAGAGCATACGCCATGCCAACCCCGGCCCCCGAAAAACGGGCTGTTTCTCAGCCTTCAACCTGGCAACACCGGCCAAAGGCTGACCGATCGGCCACCTTGAGGCGGTGGCGGAGAAGCTGAAAGCTGATAGCTGATAGCTGAAGGCTGACAGCCTGCAGGCCTTCGGCCTGCACGCGCACGCACCGGCGCGATGGCAGGCGCGCCGGAATATCGAAAGGAAGGATTTAATGCAGTATAAAAGTGATCAGGCGGCTTTTCTGTCGAGATTTTCTTTGCTTGACAGCTGATCGAGAAATTTCTGTCTTTCGCGCTGGATCAGGACCAGCACCTCTTTCTCGTTCACGATTCCCAAGTCAATGTAAGCTTGAATGTAACCGTCGGCAAACCCCTGCATCCACCTGAACCTCGTTCCCGGGGACCCTCCATACTGAAGATCGAACATTTTCCACAGCAGCGCGGCTATCTTTTTCTTCCACTGAATTGTATCGCCCATCCTGAACCTCCTCTGACTCGTTAAGCCATGTGAATCCGACAGCTTTCAGATTGCCATATCCCGAATCGAAAACGCAAATTTTGGCACAGGAAAAATCAGCTCCGGGCTGTTTTTTTTTCAGCGAAGAAAAAAAGGGGGCCATGCTTACGGGAGCCTAAAGGCTCCCCTACCCGTGGCATGGTCGAGATGGAGCCCCTGCCCGTGGCATGGTCGAGATGGGGCCCCTGCCCGTGGCATGGTCGAGATGGGGCCCCTGCCCGTGGCATGGTCGAGATGGAGCCTAGCCCTCGGTGGAGCGGCGGGCGCCCGAGGTGGGGTAATAAGCTTTGGAAGCTTCCCCTTTCTTGAAGATATTCAGGTAAAGTCCCATGGACGACAGGCTGATGGCCCCGAAAAGGATGATATAGGAGCTCAAATTCTTCAGGAACTGGGGATTATAGGCGGCAACGAAGAGCAGCCAGAAAATAGCCAGGAACGGCTTGAGCGCTTTCGGGATTTCCCTCATGCCGGCCAGGGCGCCCAGCAGCATCCACACGGCCATCATGAATATGTGCTGAAACGGTATTGTGCCTTGCGGCAGCAGGCCCGTGTCCAGATTGGTGAACGCAATGGCGCAGAACGAGATCACAAGGGCGGAGAGAAAACCGCAGACCGACCCCGCGGCGCTTCCCCTGGCATGCGCGATGGAGATGATGGATGCGACGTAAAACGGCGTGAGGAACACGTCGGAGAGGCTCACGTTCCCCCTCAGGATCTTCTGAATCACGCACAGCGCCAGCGTAACAACGAGAATGGCCCCCTCGTCCCTGTCGAAAAAGACCCTCCCCTTCCTCCGCATGACCAGGACCACGGTGGCCGCCATGAAAACCAAGAAGACAATACCCGTCATTTCGATTTCCCGCCCTGCTTTGCCCCGACCGCATGGGCCGCCGCTTCCTTCTCACCCGGCGCTTCCGCCACCAGGTCCCCCGTTTTCTTCTCTTTTTCCCAGATAATGCGCCATTTGCCTTCATCCAGCTCCAGAGACAGAACCGGGGGAAGAAATGTTTCCACGCCGCTGCATTCTATCCATTTGATTTCAACCTGAGCCTGTGACGTGCGCATGAGGTCGAACTCATCCGTGCCGTATGAGCTGATTTTCTTTATCTCGTACCCGCACTCGCCAAGAAGGGCCACGAGGAACTTCTCGTATTTATCCCTGCCCGTCTGCATGATGTACATGTCTTTTTTCGTGATGAAATCCTCGTAGTCCCTGTCCTCTATGAGCTCCCGATTGGCCTTGGAGAGCAGGGGCGCACAGAGGCGTATCGCCTCCTTCTCTTCATCAGCGTCGATCGCGAACATGTCGGGGCCCGGGATGAGCGGCCTGTCCTGGTCCTGGGCGTTTATCGTTCCCTGCTTGACGATGAAATCATGCCTTGATTGCCTCGCCAGCTTCTCCTGCTCGTCTTTAGGCAGCTGCGCGAACTCCTTGCTTCCCGCAGCAAGGACTTTCTTCTTCAGCTCGTCGAACGCTTCCCTGCCCTTTTCAATTATCTTCGCGTGGGCCGAGCCGTTGGGAGGCCGCCCCGTCGAATATTTCTTTTTCATCAGCGCATCGACGGTTGGAAGATCTTCGACGGCCTCCGGCTCGAGGGCCCGGCGGCCCAGCTCGAGTATAAAAAGGTCTCTTTTTTCATCGTCCATGAATACAGCGGCGCCTTCAGCCCCTTGCCGCGACTCCTTGTCCATTGATTTCAGCCCGGCGCCGTAAATCCATGTCATCTTGCTCTGCGTCTTTATGTTGCGCTGATGCTCCGCGGGAAGCTGCTTGAAAATCTCCTCGCCTCTCGCCATGATCGATTGCCGTACGGCCTTGTACTTGTCCATGCCCGCCACCAGGCAGGCGTCAAACGCGCCGCTGACCTTGTTGTACTCCTCCAGGCCCCGTTTCCCGATGTCCGACAGGGCTCTTTCCCTGAAATTCAGCTCCGGGTCGGATTGGAGCGTGTCCACGTCCCCTTTTTTCAGCGCGCTCACGAACTTGTCAATCGTCCCCGTGGGCGTGACGTACTTGCTGTTGGCATGGATCAGGGAAAAGACGAGAACGAAAAGCAGCGAAACCGCGAATATGACGACAAGGGCCCAGGGTCGTTTGGACACCGTGAAAGTGCGCGCCACCCCTTCCTGGGGTATCGTCTCGCCGCTTGCGACACTCGTATCGGATGGCCTTTTTTCCTTGTCCATAGCCGGAAAATTCAACTTGCTTTATAAGGTGTTTTGCGCTAGTAAAAACTGATACCATCGTATCTTAAAAAATCGATAAAGTAAACCGCCGCACGCCGAGATACCCTGGAGACCGAAGAGGAAAAAGGAAAAAAGGAAGAGCCATGCTTGATAATCGACACCTGATCGTGCTGCTTGCCCTGCTCCCGGCCGCGCCGTCCTGCAATGACAAGGAAAAACCCGACCCAAGGGCCGTGGAGCCGGATTTTTACTGCCCGGGAGGCCCGGGGTGCCTCGACGACGGCACGGACGTTCTTATGGCCGGGGCGGCCAAAGCCGCGATTACGCCCGAGATCATCGACACGATCACGGACGTGGATGAAAACGGCGATTTCGAGCCCCACCCCATGGGGGAGGATATATGGCACGACAACAACGAGAACGGCGAGTGGGACTTTGTCTGGCTCGCGGGCTACGGTACCAAGCGGCCCGCGAACGAGGTGCACGACGACATCTGGGCAAGGACGGTCGTGCTTCGCTGGAAATCCACGACCGTGGCCATTGTCTCGCTCGACCTCGTCGGCTACTTCATCGACGATGTCATGGACATAAGGGACTCGGTCGCCGACCTGGACATC
>JBDRLK010000662.1:0-22370 GCA_043813155.1 Pseudomonadota bacterium
GACCTGGACATCGATTTCGTCATTGTCCACACAACGCACAACCACGAGGCCCCGGACGTTATCGGCATCTGGGGCTTCGACGAGACCACGCCGGGCTGGGACGAGGATTACTTCACGCTGGTCCGCAGCGCGGCCGAGCAGACGATACGGGATGCCTACGACGCCATGGTGCCGGCCAAAGCAGCCTTCGGCACCAGTGTCCCGGCCCACCCGGAACAAGGCCTCTGCAACACCGTGATCGACGGCCGGGACCCTTATATCATCAACGAGATCATGACGACCGTAAGGTTCATCGACGCGGCCGACGACTCGACCATTGCCACGCTCGTCAACTGGGCGAGCCACCCGGAATCCGCCGACGACGACACCCACTTCATCACGTCCGACTGGCCCCACTACATGAGGGAGGGCGTGGAAAAGGGCCTTCACAGGGGTGAAACGGACATGGACGGTGTCGGCGGGATAACCCTTCTCGTCAGCGGCGCGCTGGGGGGCCAGATCGGCCACCCCCACAAGACCAATTGCGAGGACCTCGAGGGAAACGTGATCGGGCCCGGGGACGTGGATGACGTTTTCGACAGGGTGCAGTGCATCGGCGACAACCTTGCCGTGCACGCCCTGGAAGCGATAAGCAGCGAAAGCGAGCCGGTGGACGCGTGCCCCATCGAGCTCAGGGTAAAGCAGCTCGAGCTGGTCGTTGAAAATTACGGTTTTCACTCCGCGATTATCAACAACCTCCTGCACGTGCACCGCAGGGATTACGGGTTCGACAGGACAAGGCCGATCACCGCGAGCAACCTGCCGCATTTCCTGACCGAGGTATCCTGGCTGAGAATCGGGCCGGCCCAGGCCATATTGCTTGGAGGAGAGCTCTCGCCCGAGATTGCCATCGGCGGTTACGACGGCTCCCACACGCCCGAGTGCGCCTACACTTTCCGGGGCATCGACCGCGGCACCCTCTGCAAGCCGGACAACCCCAATCCACCCGACATGACGCAGGCGCCGGGCCCGCCCTATCTTTTCGACTTCCTCGCCGACCTGGACGCGCGCTACCCCATGATCTGGGGAACGACCGATGACATGCTGGGGTACCTGCTGCCCGCCTACGACTACGAGCTGGCCGAACGAGGCGCCTATATCGAAGAGGCGCCCGGAGACCACTACGAGGAGACCAACTCCGTCGGCCCAGAGGCCTGGCCTGAAATGGAAAGACACATCGTCGGCATCCTGGTGTGGAAGGACTAGCGTCAGCCTTCAGCTATCAGCTTTCAGCCATCAGCCGGAAAGGCAGCAATCGGGAATTCCGTTGAATGATTCGGCGGGCCGGGGTGCTGAAAGCCGACTTTTATACGCGGTTTTCAGGCAATTGAATGTTTTTCGGGGCTCCTCCACTAATATACCGACTCGAGTCAAATTTATCCTTTGCTCCTTTGCTATTATATAGTTGCATGCTATAATTATAAATTGCTCAATGTGGCCTCACGGTTGAAATGGGAGCATTTACAAAACAGGAGGATAGAATGCCAGTTCCAAGATCCTTTTACTTGCCTGCAATAGCCGCTTTTTTCGCGGCAGCGCTTGTGGTGTCGGGATGCAGCAGGACGGGGTTTGAATCTGACGTCAATGTCGACGTTCTGCCTGACGGCGCGTGCCGCGTCGACAGCCAGTGCCAGGACGGGGTTTTCTGCAACGGCGAGGAGCGCTGTGAGGCAGGAAGGTGCGTTTCGGGCATTGTTCCTGCCTGTGATGACGGCAATTTCTGCACGGCCGACCAGTGCAATGAATTTCTCAGGTCGTGCTTTTACATCCCCGACGATTCCGTCTGCCCTCCCGGTTTCATCTGCGATCCCGAGGAAGGGTGCATCGAGGGGTGCACGGATTACGAAACAGTGTGCTGGGACTGGAAGGACAACGACTGCGACGGGATGACGGACTGTGAAGACAATGACTGTTTCGGGGACCCTGCCTGCGAGGTATGCCAGGAGTTCGAAACCGACTGCCGGGACCGCATCGACAATGACTGCGACGGCATGACCGACTGCGATGACTGGGACTGCTCCTATGACCCGTTCTGCAGCGAGTGCGATCCCTGGGAGACGAGCTGCTGGGACGGGGTCGACAACGACTGCGACGGGTGGATCGACTGCGGCGACCCTGATTGCGCCTACGACCCGTATTGCGGGACGTGCGACGAGTGGGAAACGTCCTGCTGGGACTGGGTCGACAACGATTGTGACGGGTGGATCGACTGCGCGGACCCTGACTGCACCTGGGACCCCGCCTGCGAAGGGTGCGATCCCTGGGAAACGTACTGCAGGGACGGCGTGGACAATGACTGCGACGGGATGACCGACTGCGCGGACTGGGACTGCTACGGCACCCCGGAATGCGAGGAGTGCGACCCGTTCGAGACGAGCTGCTCCGACCGGTGGGACAATGACTGCGACGGGATGACCGACTGCGCGGACTGGGACTGCTACGGCCACCCGGACTGCGAGGAGTGCGACCCCTGGGAGACAAACTGCCGCGACGGCCGCGACAACGACTGCGACGGCATGTATGACTGCGCGGACCCGGACTGCTACGGCCATCCCGAGTGCGAGGAATGCGACCCCTATGACACGAGCTGCTCCGACCGGTACGACAATGACTGCGACGGGTGGACCGACTGCGCTGACTGGGACTGCTACGGCCACCCGGACTGCGGGGAGTGCGATCCCTACGAAACGGACTGCACGGACCGCCGGGATAATGACTGCGACGGGTGGGTCGACTGCGACGACTGGGACTGCGACTGGCACCCGGACTGCAATGAATGCGACCCCTACGAGACAAGCTGCTCGGACCGCCGCGACAACGATTGCGACGGGTGGGTGGACTGCGATGACTGGGACTGCTACGGCCACCCGGACTGCGGGCCATGCGCTCCCTTCGAGACCGACTGCCACGACTGGTACGACAATGACTGCGACGGCCGGATGGACTGCGAAGACGAGGACTGCTTCTGGGATCCGGAGTGCGGCGGATGCGAGATCACGGAGTGGCCTGAAAGGACGTGCAACGACGGCAGGGACAATGACTGCGACTGGTGGACCGACTGCGACGACCCCGACTGCGGAGGATCGCCCTGGTGCCCCTGCGTGATCACGGAGTGGCCGGAAAGCACGTGCAACGACGGAAGGGACAATGACTGCGACGACGCGGTCGACTGCGACGATGAAGACTGCGACGGCAACCCCTTCTGCGTCAGCGGCAACGACACGTGCTGGACGTCCAGGGTAGTCGATTTTTGGGGCACGTACGTGGGATCGACGTCGGGCTACCGAAACGATTACCAGGGCTCCTGCGCGGGCCGCGGGCCGGACGCCGTGTTCAAGGGGTACAATGACTCGTACCGGTGCGTCGAGATCGACACGCGCGGGACCTCGTGGGACACGGTTCTCTACGTGAGGACCGAGTGCGAGGACCCGGGATCGGAAATAGCCTGCAACGACGACGACCCGGAGATCGGGCTGAATTCCAGGATCAGGCATGAGAACCTTCCGCCCGGCTGGTACTTCATTTTCATCGACGGCTATGACCGCCGCGACTCGGGCGATTACTTCCTGACCTTCAGCGAGTGCTCGGCGTCCGAGATCTGCGATAACTGGGTCGATGACGACGGCGACGGGTGGGTCGACTGCGACGACCCGGACTGCTTCGGCGACCCGCGCTGCTGGTGCGAGCCCTTCGAGACGAACTGCTGGGACGGGGTCGACAACGACTGCGACGGCCGGTACGACTGCGAGGACCCGGAGTGCTTCTCCGACCCCTTCTGCTGCGAGCCCACGGAGTGGCCCGAGCGCACCTGCAACGACGGAAGGGACAATGACTGCGACGGAAGGACCGACTGCTCGGACTCCGACTGCCGCGATCAGCCGGTATGCACGGGCTGCTGGCCCGAGCGCTGCAACAACGGAAGGGACGATGACTGCGACGACCTGGTGGACTGCGAGGATTCGGACTGCGCCACGTTCCCGGAATGCATGTGCGACCCCTTCGAGACGTCCTGCACCAACGGTGTGGATGATGACTGCGACGGCATGGTCGACTGCGAGGACATGGACTGCGCCTTCGACCCGGCCTGCAGGTGCGAGCCCTACGAGACGAGCTGCACGGACGGGCGCGACAACGACTGCGACGGCCGCACCGACTGCGAGGACCCCGAGTGCTTCGATCACCCGGCCTGCAGGTGCGAGCCCTACGAAACGAGCTGCACGGACGGCGTTGACAACGACTGCGACGGCCGCACGGACTGCAGCGACCCCGAGTGCTTTGACCACCCATCCTGCGCCGAGTGCTTCCCCGAGGTGTGCAACGACGGGATCGACAACGACTGCGACGGCGACGTGGACTGCGACGACTTGAACTGCACGAGCCACCCCGACTGCTGCGTTCCCAGGCCCGAGGTCTGCGACGACGGCGTGGACAACGACTGCGACACCTTCGTCGACTGCGGAGACTCGGACTGCGCCTTCGACCCGGCCTGCGGCATGTGCTTCCCCGAGGTCTGCTTCGGCGGGTACGACGAGGACTGCGACGGGAACGTGGACTGCGACGATTCGGACTGCACGGGCACGACCTGGTGCCCGGTCTGCCAGGACGAGATATGCACGAACGGCGTGGACGACGACTGCGACACGCTGGCCGACTGCTCGGACGTCGGGGACTGCGCCGATCACCCGGCCTGCGAGACCTGCGACCCCGAGGTCTGCACGAACGGCGTTGACGACGACTGCGACGACGACGTGGACTGCGACGACTCGGACTGCCTCACGCACCCGTCCTGCTGTCCCGGCGTCCCCGAGATCTGCTGGGACGGCTATGACGACGACTGCGACGGGGACGTGGACTGCGACGACTCGGACTGCTTCGGCGACCCGAATTGCGTGGTGTGCGTGGACGAGGTGTGCAACGACGGCGTCGACAACGACTGCGACGACCTGATCGACTGCAACGACAGCGACTGCTACGCCGACCCGGCCTGCTGCACGGTCACGGGCCCCGAGGCGGGCCACTGCGCCGACGGCATCGACAATGACTGCGACACGCGCACGGACTGCGCCGACCCGGACTGCTCAGGCGACCTTGCCTGCTGCGTGCCCACGGGCCGCGAGAGGGGCCGCTGCGCCGACGGCATCGACAACGACTGCGACGGCGCGCTCGACTGCGAGGACTCGGAGTGCTTCGACGACCTTGTCTGCTGCACCTTCATCGGCCCGGAGGAGGGCAGCTGCGGCGACGGCATCGACAATGACTGCAACGGCCTGCTGGACTGCGAGGACCCGCCGTGCTTCACGGACCCGGCATGCTGCACGCCCGTGCCCGAGGTGTGCGACGACGGCGCGGACAACGACTGCGACACGCGCACGGACTGCTCCGACGTCGATGACTGCGCGGGCGACCCGGCCTGCGAAGAGTGCATCCCCGAGGTCTGCTGGGACGGCGTGGACAACGACTGCGACGACCTGCGCGACTGCGAGGACAGCGACTGCTTCGGGCATCCCTCCTGCGAGCACTGCGAGCCCGAGATCTGCGACGACTGGATCGACAATGACTGCGACGGAAGGCCGGACTGCGAGGACGAGGACTGCTTTGACGAGCCCTACTGCACCGAAAGGAACGACAACTGCACGGACGCGAGAGAGATCGAGCTCCTGGGCGACCACTTCGGCACGACGATCGGGTACAACAACGACTACCGAGGAAGCTGCGCGGGAAGGGGCCCTGACGCCGTGTTCTACGGCTGGAACGGCGTGGAGCGCTGCATCGAGGTCTCGACCGAGGGAACGGCCTGGGACACGGTGCTGTACGTGAGGCGCAACCGCTGCGCGGGCGGCCCCGAGATCGGCTGCAACGACGATTGGCCGGATTTCGGCCTGCAGTCCTACATCAGGATCAACAGCCTCGAGCCGGACATCTACTTCATCTTCGTCGACGGGTGGAACGCCGACGCCTTCGGCGACTACGTCCTTCACATCAGGGAATGCTCAACGGACCCGGAGATATGCAACAACGGAAGGGACGATGACGGCGACGGCTGGGTGGACTGCGAGGACGAGGACTGCTTCGACCACCCCGACTGCATCTGCGAGCCCTATGAGACGGACTGCCACGACGGGCGCGACAATGACTGCGACGGCATGTTCGATTGCGGCGACTGGGACTGTTTCTGGGACCCGGGATGCTCCGGCGAGTGCGATCCCTACGAGACGAGCTGCCGCGACGGCATTGACAATGACTGCGACGGCATGCCCGACTGCGAGGACCCCGAGTGCTTCGACGATCCCTGGTGCATGTGGGGCTAGACCGGCATCAACGGAATGGGAGGATGAAGCCTCCCCTACCCCGGATTATAATTTACATTATTAATCGTAGCTGCACGCCCCCGGCGTGCCGGATACAGGCCGGCCAGGGGCCAGCAGCACCAACACAGCGCGGCCTTCGGCCGCAGCCAAAAAGCGGTCAGCGATCAGCGGTCAGCTATAAGATTCTGGCTGAAAGCTGATTGCTGACAGCTGAACGCTTAAAACCTTCGACAAAAAACCAGAAACTGCTTGTTAGTAGTATAGAGTATGTGTTGCCGATGGGTGAAAGGTAAATCGACAGGCTCGGCCCGCCTGGAACATGAATCGACACAAAGGCGCGCCGAGGGCGCGCAGCTATAATACCCCGGATCATGATAGGCATTTTTTTTAATCGTAGGGCGTGTCGCCCTCTTCCTTGGGGGGCTTCTTTTCCGGTGCGGGTTTCTTCTCCGGCTTTTCGGCCGCGTCCTCAGGCGGCTTCTTGGCCGGCGGCTTCGTGGCCGCCTCTTTCTCCCGGGGCTCCGGCTCCCTGGCTTTCACTGCGTCGTCTGCCTTTTTCTCCTCGTCGCCGGCAACGGGTGCTTCTTCCGCCGCAGCCTCCTCTTCAGCCTCGGGGTTTTCCCCCTCTGCCGGCTCTTCTCCTTCGGCCGGCTCCTCTCCCTCTGAAGAGGCCCCGGCCTGCGCGCCTTCCCCCTTGCCTTCCCCGGCCTTTTCCTTTATTTCCTCGGGAGTGACCTCTTTCCCTTCCTGTTTCCCCTCCGGCGCTATTTCCTCGGGCTTAACCTCTTCGCCTTTTTTCAGCTTCTCGGCCTCTTTCGCCATTTTTTCCGCCTTTTTCTCCAGGCCCCTGGTCCCGATGTGCGAAACCTTTGCAATACCGATCGAGGTCAGAACAAAGGTAATGGCGCATATGGCCGTGAACCTCGAGAGAAACGTTGCTCCTCCTCCCGCCCCGAACAGGGTCTGGCTGGAGCCGCCGAATCCCGCGCCCAGCCCCGCGCTCCTGCCGGACTGCAGGAGAATGGACAGCATCATGATGATGCAGGCCAGGATATGAATGACAATTAAAAAACCGAACAAGATTGACCAGAATCCACTCATGTCGTCTACCTTTTTATTGAAGATTTGATTATCGGAATAAACGTATCGATTTTTATCGAAGCGCCTCCCACCAGCGTGCCGTCGATGTCCTTCCGGGCGATCAGCTCGGAGATGTTCGTGGGCTTGACGCTTCCGCCATAGAGAATTCTCGTTGCACCGGCCGTGTCGGCCCCGTATTTCTCCGTCAGCCATTCCCGGATGAACCCGTGAACATCCTGGGCATCCCCGGGCGAGGCTGTCCGTCCCGTTCCTATGGCCCACACCGGCTCGTAGGCTACGATCATTCCCGACAAATCGTCGGCCGAAAGCCCGGCCAGGCCCGCCTCGAGCTGCTGCCTGACCACGCCGGTCGTTTTGCCGGCATCTCTCTCCTCGATTTTCTCGCCCACGCACAGAACGGGCCGCAGGTCGTGGCTCACGGCCGAGGCGACCTTTTTCGCCACCCAGGCGTCACTCTCGCCGAATACATGCCGCCTCTCCGAATGGCCGACGAGCACATAGGTGCACCCGCATTCCTTCAGCATGAGAGGCGAGATCTCGCCGGTAAAAGCGCCCTTCTCCTCCCAGTGCATGTTCTGGCCGGCAAGCTTGATGTCGCTGCCGCTGATCCAGTCCGCGGCCAGAGGGAGCAGGGTTGCGGGCGGCGCGAGAATGATCTCAACACCCTTGAGCTGATAAGCCAGGTTCCTTGTCTCATCGACAAGCTTGCGCGCCACGTCCCTGGACAGGTTCATTTTCCAGTTGCCCGCGGCAACCGGTGTTCTCTTTGAGTCACTCATCCCTTTTTCTCCGCTATGCGGCGCGCCGAGGGCGTGCAGCACCAACCAATGTCATTGTTCAAGCGCCTCGATGCCCGGGAGTTTTTTCCCCTCTAGGAACTCCAGGCTGGCGCCGCCTCCCGTCGACACGTGGCCGAATTTGCTTTTCAGCTCCATTCTTGATACGGCCGCAACGCTGTCTCCTCCCCCCACGACGCTGAAGGACAGCGAACCGGCTATGGCCCCGGCTATTTCCAGCGTGCCCTTGTCATACGGCGGTTTTTCGAAAAGGCCCATGGGCCCGTTCCAGAAGACGGTGCCGGCGCCCTCGATGACTTTCCTGTACGACTCGACCGTTTCCGGCCCGATGTCCAGCGCCATCTTGTCCCCGGGTATGCTGTCGGCCGCGGACACCTCGCAATCGGCGTCGTCGGGCGATCCCGCCACGACCACGTCGGAGGGCACAAGCAGCTTCACACCGGCCCGTCGGGACTCTTCCATGAGACTCCTGGCCACGGTATAACTGTCCGGCTCGTTGAGGGACCGGCCCACGCCGAGCCCCCTGGCGCCGAGCATGGTGTTGGCCATTGCCCCGCCGATGAGAATAGCGTCGACCCTTTTCAGGATGCTGCTCAGGACGCCGATCTTGCTCGATATCTTCGCTCCGCCCACGACGGCAACAAACGGTCTTTTCACTTCGCCCAGGAGCTTGCCCAGCGCTTCGATCTCGCTCGCCATCAGGAAACCGGCGCCTTTAATGTCGACCAGCGATGCCATGGCGTGCGTGGATGCGTGCGCCCTGTGCGCGGTCCCGAAGGCGTCGTTTATGTACACATCGGCGTACGACGCAAGCTCCGCGGCGAACTTGTCGTCGTTCAGCTCTTCCTCCGCGTGGAACCTGAGGTTCTCGAGCAGCGCGATCCGTCCGGAATACAGATCGGACACGACCTTCTTCGGCCCGTCCCCGGTGCAGCTGTCCGTCAGGATCACATCCGTGTCCAGGAGCCCGGCCAGCTCGAGCCCCACGGGCTCGAGTGAGAGATCTTTTGTAACCTTCCCCTTCGGCCTTCCCAGGTGGCTTGCCAGGATAACCTTGCCTTTCATCTTGAGGGCATGGCGGATCGTCGGCAGGGCCGCCTTGATCCGCGTATTGTCCGTCACCTTGCCGTCCTGCAACGGAACATTGAAGTCAACCCGGATGAATATCCTCTTCGATTCGATGTCCAGCTCGTCAATGCGCTTTATCATCTGTATTCCCGGGAAACACGGGTAGGGGAGGCTTTAGCCTCCCGTCCTTTTATTGTTTACGGCATGGGCGACTGAAGTCGCCCCTACCCGGCCTGTGGTCGGTCTCCTCGCCGTCCGCTTAAAAACCTTTCTCGCAGATCAGGCCCGCCACGTCCACCATGCGCGACGCGTAGCCGTACTCGTTGTCATACCAGCCGCATGCTTTGACATTGTTGCCATTCATGACCTTGGTCAGCCCGCTGTCAAGCGTGCACGAAACAGACGTTCCATTGAAATCAATGCTCACCACGGGATCCTCTGTGTAAGCGAGGACTCCCTTCAGCTCGCCTTCCGCCGCCTTCCTGAACGCCGCGTTCAAGGTCTCCGCGTCCGTATTCTTGCCGGCCTGGAGCGTCAGCTCGCATATGGACACGTTCGGGGTCGGGACCCTGATCGCGAAGCCGTCGATCTTGCCTTCCATCTCGGGAAAAACAAGAGCGATCGCCTTTGCCGCGCCCGTCGACGTGGGGATCATGGACAGGGCCGCCGCCCTCGACCTTCTCAGGTCCTTGTGCGGCAGATCGAGAATTCTCTGGTCGTTCGTATAAGAGTGGATAGTCGTCATCTGTGCCGACTCGATCCCCACCGTGTCCATGAGGACCTTGACCATGGGCGCAAGACAATTCGTCGTGCATGACGCATTGGAGATAATGTGGTGCTTCGACGGGTCGTAGCTCGCATGATTGACGCCGAACACGATGGTTATATCTTCCTTCTTGGCGGGGGCGCTGATCAGGACTTTCCTGGCCCCCGCATCGATATGCATCCTCGCCTTGTCCCTCTCCCTGAACAAGCCGGTGCATTCCAGGACAAGCCCCACGCCCATGTCCTTCCAGGGCAGCTTTGCCGGGTCCCTCTCGGCCAGGATGGGAATCTCCTTCCCGTCGACAACAAGGGTCTTGTCGCCTGACTTGACATCATTGCCCAGGTTGCCATGAACCGAATCATGCTTCAGCAGGTGCGCCAGCGTCTTTGCGTCGGTGATGTCATTGATCGCGCACAGCTCAAAGGGAGCGCCCTTCTGGAGAATTCTTCTGTGAATACATCTGCCTATGCGGCCGTATCCATTGATGGCTACTTTGACTGACATGTTGATCCTCCTTTGTTCCGGTCATCAGCCGTTGTGAGGGACCCAGACCCGCTGAAGCGGCCCGACCACGAGATAGCCGTCCATGATAATCACTATTCAGTAAATGAACGACAATTCAACCGTAACTTTATGACCTGAGCGGTCGAAAAAGTCAAGTCATGTCGAGCAGATGTCAAGTTGGGAAAAAGCCCCATACTTCAAGGGTAAATCTCAATATTTGCGAGCCTATCCATTTGGCCGTTATCGCGATAACGAGGGAAACCGCAATGAGCTTGGGAACGAAAGAGAGCGTGAAATCCTGGATCTGCGTCATTCCCTGCAGCATGGACACTCCGAAACCCACAATCATGCTCGCAAGCAGCACCGGGCCGGATACGATAATAACCAGCTGGAGCGCGGAAAGGGAAAGTGTCAGAAGGTGTTCCATGGTTCAATGCTTGGGAGACAGGAGAACCGGGAAGATAAACTCGGACGGGTCGCCGGATTTTGGAAATATCCATGTATTTATCCCGCTCTCAATGCAGGGCGTGAGAAAATTGCCGTATTTCGAGATCTCGGTGACCTTGACTTTCGTTACCTTGCCGCTCGTTCCCACTTTCACCTTCACCTTTACCCTGATCTTTTCATCCGTGCCCATCCCCTTTCCAAGCACTTTTTCATAGCAGCGCTGGATGGTCTTCGAGTTCTTCTTCACGCCGGTCCTGATCTCGTCATCGGTGAGGCCGTTCTTGCCCGACCCACTTCCGCCACCGGATGAGGTTGTGGACGTTTTCTTCTTCAACGAGCTTTTCGCGATCGAGGTTTCCTCGATGTCGGGCATGTCCATGACGCTGGTTTTGAAAGAGGCGTCGGTCTTCGTCGTCTTCTTCTTGACCTGGCCGGTCGTGGATTTCTTTGTCGCCTCCTCTGCCTCCTCCGCTTCGAGAACTTCCTCGACGGTTATGATAAGCCCGGCAAGAATGTCTCCTTCCTCTTCTTCCATCTCTTCCTCTTCCTCCACCACTGTATTCTCCGCTTCTTCGGCTGCAAGCGCGGCCATGCCTGCCCGCTCCTCCTTGCCTTTCTGTACTTTCATGATGATAATGATGAGCAGAAAACCGGCCATCAGCGCCGTGGCTCCTCCGAGGAGGAGGAACAGCTTCGACTGCATCAGCCTGCGGCCAAGCGATACCCTGGTATCGGCGACGGCCCCGTAGGCCGGCATGACCTCTCCGGCAAAAGTAGGCCGCATCGATTCCATCTGCGGCATGGTCTGCTGCCCCTCGATTCTGCCCACATAGAATCCTCGCAGGGCGTCGTCTTTCCCGGCATCCTCCTGCGGCTCCAAGGCGTCGCCGGGGTCCGGCAGAAAGTCGAAATCGGGCCCTTTCAACCGGTCGAGCCCGGCCCCGGGTGTTACGACGGGCTTTATCGCCGCAAGCGCATCCTTGCCGCTCTGCGGTGCGGGCCTGGACGCGTCCGGCGCCTTTTGGGCGGCGCCCCCCTGCGCCGCAGCGGCCGCCCGCCGCAGCGTTGCGGCCATATCCACTTCACTTACCCGTGGAATCTCGGATTCGAGCTGGCGGTACAGCACTTCCAGCTCCGGGACTTCTCCAAGGGGCTTCCAGTCGTTAAAACCTTCCTTCCACACCAGGGAGGACAGGTTCAGGTCCGCCCGACGGATGTAATGCCTGACCTTTCCCGTGTTGACGGGGCCGACGGGGGAAGATTTGATCGCCACATACCACTTCTCCTCCTCCTTCATCTCGCGCGCCCTTGCCTCTGCTTTCTGCGCCAGTTGGAGGAGCTTGTCCGCCTTTGTCTTGACCGCGGGCCTTGCCGTTACCGGCTTTGCCGGGGAGATTGAATGAGACGAAGACCTTCCCGACGTGAAGGAAGCTTTGAACCTTTCCTTGAGAAGCGACGAGGACGGCTTGTCGGCGGCCGTTTTCGGCTTATAACTCTTTTTCGCATCAGGTTTCGGACCGGCCGCACCGGGAAGAGCGTCTCCCCGTATTTCGATGACATTCCCGCACTCACGGCAGCGTATCTTCAGAATCCTGCCTTTGATCCGCTGCGCGGGGATCTCGTATTTTGCTTTACAATTATTGCAAACGAACTGCATGCCTGCTCTTCATCTTCCCCCCCTTGCACCCTGCTGCCATACTGCCTCAAGCTCCTCCCCGGGAACCCCCGACGCCTTTACAGCAGGGTCATCAGGTGCTCCCTGATCTTCTGCTTTGTGGCCTCGTCATCGCAGATACCAATTGATCTTTCCCACATTTCAATCGCCTTGTTCTTGAACCCGGCCTCCTGATACAGGACGGCAAGATTCTTCATGGCCTGGAACATTGCGGGCTCGAGCTCCAGCACCGTTTCCAGCTCTGAGATCGCGTAGTACACCATGCCGGCCTTCCCATAGAGCAGCGCGAGATTGTAGTGCAGCTTTTGCGACAGGGGATCTATTTTGATGGAAGCTTTCAGATGACCGATCGCCGTCTTCAGGTCTCCTTCCCTGTACGCGACGGCACTCGCTTCCAGGTGCGACCGGGCCTCTTCCGACATCACGGTCCTGGCTTCCTCGGTGGGGGCCGACGACGTCATCTGCAGCATGGTCTCAACATTGCCGAGAAGTTCCTGTATCTTGAACGGTTTTTCTATAAACGCGTCAACGCCGTAGGATTCTTTCAGGTCCTGCGCAAATCGCCAACCCCTGTATATGGCGCTGATCATCAGGACCGGGATGTGGCCGTATTTTGAGCTGGCCTTCAGTTTCTTGCATATGTCAAACCCGTGGATCTCCGGCAGCATGGCGTCGAGGATGATAAGGTCGACGTTCTCTTTTTTCACGATCGCCAGGGCTTCGCGTCCATGCTGGGTTGTCATGACCTCGTAATTGTTCTCCGTCAGGACCTTGCTGATGAGATTCAGGATATCCTCTTCATCATCGACTACCAGGATCCTGGCGGCCTGCTTTCCCTCTTCGCCGCTTCTGGCCGGAACGACATGTTCGGTCGAGACAAGGAAATCCACATCTTCATCGGCCGGAGTCTCGGTCGGGGGCGCCGGCATATCCATTGCGGAGGCCTGAAAAAGATCCGGCTCTGCAGGCACCAGGTCTTCGATTTCCGGCGACACGGCGGGCGGCTCGAGCTCCTGGACGGGCAGCTCCGGCACCGCGGCGGCTCCCCCATCGTGCGACCGGCTGAGCACCGTAACTATTTTAGCGAACTTTTCGTCGTCCACGTCCCGGCCGCGAAAGAACTCCTCTCCTTCCTGCTGCAGCCTGTAGCATTCGTCGATGACCTGTTCCACGGAATGCTCCAGCGCCACGTATCTGAAAACTTTCTTCCCCGTCACAAACTCGATTTCGTCCACCACGTTGTGATTCTGCGGGTCCGTCATGGCAAGGAACAGATGATCGCCCTTTTCCACGATGGGAATGATTCTGTTTCTTACCGCGATTTCCCTGGGAACAAAACGAAGTATTTGCAGATGAATGATGACCTCATCGAGATTTACCGCGGGTACGCCGTGCTGAATGCTCAATGCCCGAAGGAGGCTGTTGTGTTTTTCCGGCGTTTCCCTGTCAATGATTGTACCGAGCCTGTCCCCGGTCTCTTTCTGCTTTTCGAGGTAATCCTGAAGATTCTTCTTGCTCAGGACCTTCTGTTCCAGCAGGATACGTCCGAGGGGTTTTTTGCCGCTGTCGCTCATCGCCATTGGTTATTGCCGGGACGAGGCCAAAACAGGCCTGGTTTTCCCGCCTTTTCAGGGCCAACTTTTGCTTTTATCACATTACACATATTACTTCAATTCAAAAATTAATATCACCGGGCGCGAAACACGTCTCTCCCTCCCCTCCTTGCCCCGGAAGGCCGCTTTCGACCTTCTCGATGGACTCCCTCTTCAATAATGTGATAATAAAACCTTATTATATATTTGTTGCAATCGCGAAAATATCCTTCAATGCCTATCCTTTTTCCTCGCCCCTGATCAGGGAGACCATCGACGAGACGACCGCCGCCCCCTGGGGCGTCTCCGATGCCTTGTTGAACAGCGCCTCCGCTCTCTGACGCTGGCCGATGCGCAGCAGGGCCCCGCCGACAAAGGCAAGGACCGTAGGATTGGTTGTTGAAAGATTGGCGATGTTGTTGACGAAGTGCAGGGCCTGCTCGCTCTGCTTCGGGTTCGGGGCTCCCATGCTCAGCACGGTGAAGGCGAACGCCGCCTGGTAGAGCGGATTGTGCGGATCGAGGTCTATGGAGGACGTGAAAAAACCGAGGGCCGTCTGTGGATCCTGTTTCCAGAACAGGTAGACCTCCGCTTTCTGATACTGGAGCTGGGCATACTGGCGGAGCTGGTACTCGGAGTACGTTTCCTTGCGGTAGGCCCGTCTCGATTCGTCCTCCTTCAGCATGTTCCAGGCCTCCTCGACGCGCTTCCTTCCCGACTCCAGCTTCTTCTTCTGGTCCTCCGTCAACGCCGGGTACGCCGACAGATCGAACTTCTTGATCATTTTATCGTAGGACCTCTTGACGTCGTTGAAATCACTTATCGGGTGGCAGGTAAGCACGTCGAATAAATGATTTTCATGGAGTATTTCAACAACATCATTGAGCCTTCTCAGGTCGATGGGGCCTTCCTCGAAGGGCGGCCGCTTGGACATTTCCAACATGCCCCTGGTCAACAGCGTGAGAATGAACTTGTACGTCTCCCGCCTGTACATGGTCGTGAGCGTCATCAGGTCCATGAGCCTCCTTGGACGCTCTACGATAATGTCCCACAGCCTCTGCTGCTTTTCATCCACGTCCATGTCCATCTCCTCGCTCAGCGGCACGAGCCAGTACTCCAGCTTATCCTTCAGCTTGTCCGCCTCCTCCTCGATTGGGAAGACCTCGGCCATGAACCTGGTCATGATGCCCTTGAAATTCAGCCCGAGCTTCGGGACCTGGGCAGGCAGGCTTTCCATCTTTTCGATCACAAAGGTCCCCTTCTCCTGCTGGAGACCGCTGAAGGTGACGGTCTGTCCGACCCAGCGCTGAGCGGCAAGTTTCTGGTGATCCGAAAACGCGCCCATTCCTGAAAGCACGCGAAGGGGGTTCTCCTTTCCCTGTGACACTTTTTGCATGTAGCTCGCGTGCTGATCCTTGCTGAGCTGGCCCTTGTCCAGGAGGAGCTTCCCGATATCCTCCTCGGGATAATCCGAGACCGCATGGTGAAGCTGCCCGTTGGCAAAGTAGAACTCACGCTTTTTCCCTTCCAGGCGGGTCATGATCCTGCCCGTGAACAGCATCCTTTCAAGCCGGATCAATTTCTGCCAGAGCGGCGTTTCCTCGAGGCTCCCTTCTTCCATCATCTCCGCCGGCTTCTCTTCTTCCTGCTCCGGCCGGCCGGCGGCTGCCGGCACGGCCCCTGCCCTCGCTTTCTCCGCCTCCCTCAGCGCGTCTTCGAATTCGGGTATCATGTCGTCGACCGGCCCTGGTTCGGGCCCGGGCGCCCCGGGAGGCTTCTCTTCCACCAGGTACTTGTCGCAATAGTCCGGCTCGAAAGCAACGGCGCCCAGATCGTAAAGCCTTGCCACGACCTCCCCCAGCTGCACGGGCGTCAGGGGCAGATCGTCGAGAAGCTCACGAATGGACTTCACACCATTGATTAAATTGAGAAGCTTGGCCGCCACCCTGTCCTCCCTGGACTCCACTTCGACCCCGATGCCCGTGGGGATGGGAACCCCGTCCATGGCGGGAGTCTCTTCGTCCTCATCAATGAGTCTTATCAGTTTATACGTCATAGGTACAAATATACACCCATTCGAGGTGAATCTCAATACGATGGAATGCGGGGAGTGCGATTGGAAGGTGTTGCTTGATGGGCGATTGAAGTCGCCCCTACCCCCATCGGGTAGGGGAGGCTTTAGCCCCGACACGCGGCATGCGGGGACGGCTCAAAGGCCCCAGACGCTCGCGGAGCTGCCGGGCCGCAGCTCGAGCCCGGGGCCTTCTTTCTGCGGGTTGGCGTCCAGCGTGATCATCTTGTTTTCATCGACTTCGACGTCAATCGAGATCGAAAGAGCGGGGGGCAGAATTCTCTTTCCCCTCAGCGTCAGCGTCACGAGATGACGTGCTTCGCTTCCGTCGTCGTTGCCCTGGTAAAAGGGTATCCTCAAGGCGTCGGTGCGCGCCAGCGGCGTGACGAACTTTTTCTCGATCCGCACCTTCACGGGAAGCTGGAGGCAGGAGGGCAGCACTTTGACCATCTGCCTGCCGGCCAGCCGCAGGAAAAGCGCCTTTGTCAAAACGGGTTTTACGGTCTCTATGCCTTCCCTGTCCGGATTCAGAACCGATGCGTGGCGAAGGCACGCTCCCTCGGCCACGGCCCTGAGCGGATGGGGGCTGAGCTCGGGGGCCCTTCCGAAAAATTCAGCCACTTCGTCCTGGATGATCCGAAACCTGCTCATGCCTCCCGTCAGAACAATCCTGTCGCAAGCACGTGCATTGGTTCCGCCTCTTTCGAGCACGTAGCGTATCGATTCCCGCAGTGTCTCCAGCAGGGGTCTTGTAACCTGCCTGTATCCGGCTTCGTTGACCGAATAATCGAGCGGCTTCTCTCCCGGCAGGGAAGTTACGCTCACCTGCGTGTCTTTCCCGTTCTCCGCCAGGTTGAGCTTGATTTCCTCGGCCGCCGTAAAATAGCTCCCCCACAGGAACTTGCGCTCCGATTCCGTGAGCGCATCATAGGAAACCAGCCCTTCCTCGATTCTTCTCAGGGCAATGTCCATGGCCGTGAACCTGTCGAAATCATCCCCGCCGAAGCGGACATGGCTCCAGACCGACAGCGGCGTCACCTGCATGCTGCGGCCCGCCCCTTCGACACGAAGCACGGCAAGATCGGTCGTGCCGCCTCCCATGTCGATGAGCATGACGTTCACGGCGCCGGGCCCGCCGGCGGGAGAATCCGCGTGGCTCATGTGTGCGATGAATGCAGCCAGGGGCTCATCCAGGAGCAGCACTTTTTCCAGCGAGCGCGAAGCTTTCAAAAGCGCGCTCCTGAGCGTGCCCCTCTCCCTGTGCCCGAATGTCGAGGGAACGGTAAGAAAACATTCCCGCACGACCTGGCCCGCCTGCTCCCTGCACGCTGCGAGCAGGCGGCGCATGATCATGCCGGCAAGGCTGCCGCCCGAATACGTGTTTTTCCCCACCCTGAACATGCTGTCCAGCTCCCTCTTGACCGACCGTATGACCCTGTGGGGCTTGAGGTGGTAGTACTTTTTCGCGCACTGTCCCACGTAGACCCTGCGGCCGCCCGCAAAGTATATGTACCCCGGCAGGTAGGGGAGCTGCTGCCCTTCCGGGAGCTGGGGGATGGACACCACCAGCGGTCTGCCGTCGGCCGGGCAATAGCAGATCGACGAATTCGTCGTCCCGAAATCCAGCCCCACGGCGAGCTTTTCTTCTCTGCCTTTGCTCATGGATCAGCTTTCACAAGATTTCTAAGATACATTTTTTATTCGCCATAATCCATACTGAGGCGCAAATAGGGTGGGGACAGGCCCCTTGTTCACATGGTCGCCTGTTTCCGATAGCGCATGCGCAAGCATTTTTTTTGATATCCGTCACATATAATTATTGACAGACAGGTGAGATTTATCGGACAATGATACTTCACCCCTAAGCGATAGAAGGAAAAGGAGTTGGCGATGACAAGAATAGGCGTCCTTACAGGGGGGGGTGATTGCCCGGGCCTTAACGGCGCGATCAAATGGGTCGTTAAAACATCTAATTCCAACCTGCCGAAAAACAAGGCGGACGAGGTCCAGGTCATCGGGATTCGCGACGGATGGAAGGGCCTCGTCATGTGCGACCCGAACAAGATCTATCCGCCCGGCGCGGCCCTCGAGGGCGAAGTGTGGCTGAAGATTCTGACGGAGAGGGAGGTGCGACCCACGGACCGCTACGGCGGCACGATACTCGGGACGAGCCGCACCAATCCCTTCTCGGCCGGCAACGACAGGTCCGCCCTGGTCATGGAAAACATCGAGCGCATGAATCTGTCCGGCCTCGTTGCCATCGGCGGCGAGGACACGCTCGGCGTTGCCGGCAAGCTTGCGGCCAAAGGCCTGCCCGTTGTGGGCATTCCCAAGACCATCGACAAGGACCTGTGTGGCACGGACTACACGATAGGGTTCGACTCGGCCATCAACGTGATTACCGATGATGTGGACAAGCTCCGGACAACGGCCGGCAGCCACAGGAGGATATTCGTGGTGGAAACCATGGGCCGCCACGCGGGCCACCTGTCCCTTCAGGGCGGCATGGCCGCGGGCGCCTACGTCATCCTGATCCCGGAATACGACTTCGACATGGACAGGGTCAACGAGCTTCTCGAGGACCGCAGGTCCAGGGGCACGCGCTACTCCATCCTGATCGTGGCCGAGGGGGCCAAGGAAAAAGGCAGAGACGTCGTGTACCAGGAAATCAAAGAGGACGAGTTCAAGCACAAGACCCTCGGCGGCATCGGGCGCTACATTGCGAAGAAAATAACCGAGGGGACGGGCCTGGAGAGCAGGGCCGTTGTTCTTTCCCACCTCCAGCGCGGGGGCAAGCCGAGCGCCCTGGACAGGCGCATGGCGCGCAACTTCGGCATCGGCGCGGTCAACCTGATCGAGCAGGAGAAGTTCGGCCAGATGGTCGCGTACGTGGGCGGCAAATACACGTCGATCCCCCTGGCCGACGTGGTGGACAAGCTGCTTCTCGTGGACGTGGAAAACGAATACGACACGCAGCACTACAACGGCAAGCGGAAAATCATTCCCGTGATGTGATCAACCCCCGAGCTTCTTCTTCACTGCCTGCGCGAGCTCGATGACGTCATCATCCTCACTGAGATCGATGAGGCTTTTCGCCCTTTCCAGCAGCAGGGATTTGCGCTCGAGCTTGTGGCCGTCCAGGTGTTTGCTGATCGAGCGAAGCGCTTTTTCCTTGATCCGGTCGTCGGAGTGCAGGAGGGCCTGCGTCTGGATTTCAATGTCGTCCGGAAGCGCCTTGAACTTTGCAAGAAAACTGTCGATGGTCTTCTCCACGTCCCTCTCGCCGATCGCCTCCCGAACGGCCCTGAGAAGCTTCTGCCTCTCCGGCGCCTTGCTCTTCTTGAGCAGCTTGTCTCCATCCTTCCTTCCCAGCACGCTCTTGACCATGCCGGACTGCTGTCCCGTTTTGAAAAGCTCGTCGAGCTGCTCCTTGTACTGGCCGTAGCCGGTGGTTACCTCCTTTTTTTTCCTGAAGGCCGGCCGCTCGTCCCGCACATGGCTGCTCTTGTTTTTATTCTTGTCTATTTCGCTCCAGGACGGCTTGTTGTCGCGGTCGCGATCCCTGTCCCTGTAATCGACCATCAGAAAACGCCTCCAAGGATGGACGCGTAGGCTCCCATGTTCTTGCCCTGGGTAAGCGGCGTGATGGCCGGGATACCGAAGCCCCAGCCGTCTTCGGAATGGTAAACGAAAAACGGCAGCTCGGCCTGCTGCTTTTCACCTTTCTTCTTTTTCTTCGCCTTCAGCTTCTTTTCCGCAATGGGTGCGACGAAAACGCCCGCTATAATGCCAAGAGTCGTTCCAGCCAGGAGGATGCCGTCAAAGGCCTTCCAGTCGCCTTCGTCGGGATCCGACTTGGCGACAAAGGCGACGCCGGCTATGGCGCCGACCGCCGCGCCCCCCAGGCCGACCAGCGTGATCACGCCCGACTGGGTCGGCGAAATGTCCACCCACCCCGAGGCCAGCCCTCCCGCGAGCAGCCCGAGGTCCAGGCTGACGAGGCCCGCGATGAACCAGCTGTTGGCATTGTCCGGGATGATGAATCCCGTGATCATCTCGCCGTAGGCCGCCGTCCACATCCCGACCATGCTCATGAACACCGCGTCGCCCTGGTAGGGGTCCATCAAGGCCGCCAGGGCGATGCCGCCCGCGAGCCCTATGGCACCGCCGATCGAGCCTCCCAGGGAGATTTTGTCCACCGAGTTGTATCCGGCCGCCGCGGGGATGAGCAGGCCGTTGAGCATGGTCCAGCCGGTCAGCGCGTCGAACATGGCGGCGTCACCCGACGTGACCTTGAACTTCCACGTGACCCCCAGGGCGACCACGGCCCCTGCCGCGCCGCCGAGCAGGATCACGGGAAGATATACTCTCCAGTCATCGACATCGGCCGCAAGGCATATTCCCGTACCCTCCAGCATGGCCCACAAGGCGGCTGAAACGACGATGGGAACCCTTCCTTTCTGGTCGGGTTTTTTCTTCTTTTTCCCCTTTTCCTCTTTTTCCTCCTCCTTTTCCTTCTGCCCTTTTTCCTCCTCCTCTTCCCCCTCCCCCTTCACTTCTTCCTCTTCCTCCTCCGCTTCGCTCAGCTCCACGATGTCCCCTTCGTCCACTTCCTCCTCCTCAACGCCGGGGGCCCCGGCGCCAGTGCCCCCCGTCCCTCCCGCCCCCGGCGAGGGAGCGGCCACGGGCGGCGCGGGCTGCGGCTGTGCGGGCGGCGGTCCGGCCTCGCCAAGCGTCTCTTTCATCATGCTCTTGACCTTGACGAGCAGCCCGCTCGGCTTGGTGGTCCCGCTCGTCGCCTTCACCGCGCCCGTGGCCACGGTGTAGACGGCAAGATAGACGGTCAGCTCTCCTTCCAGCAGCTTGACCGTCGGGCTGACCACGAGATCGGCATCCATGGCCTTGCCCAGCGCCATGAAATCATCCGATTCGTTGCACGCCGTGGTAACGCACAGATCGGGCCTCTTCTCGGCCACACTGTCCCTGTCCACGAGCGTGCAGCCCAGCTTCCCCGCCTCTTCCTCGAGGGCCGAGTCGAGAATCTGCAGCGTCATGGAGTCCACGTTTTCCGAAAAGGCCGGCAGGAGGACCACCGTGCCGCCCCCGGTCTGCGCAGGCAGAATGCCGGGAAAGAGCATTGCGGCGACCAGCAGGATAGAGCAGTAAATTGATTTCATATGTATACCCATCACTTACACCCCTGATATTGAAAAACAGGATAATAATATTAGATGTAAATAGCAATGGGGCCGGGCCGTGAATCTTGAATTTTTCGGGGGTTTTATATGAAATTATTTTATAGCGCGAAGAGCGAAAAACTCGCTATGAAATTATTTCATAGAAATAATGGATGAAATTCAAGATTCAAGGCCCGGCCCCTTCTATTTTGATAGGATTTACGGTATATTTTTAGTGTGTCCGAATCCTCTAAAACGTCGAGAACCTCCAAATCGTCAAAAAGTTTCCTGTCCCGCCAGCTCGAAGGCAAGAGTTTTCGCTGGGGGGGGATGAAAAACAGGGCTGTTATCAGCGCATCCATGTCGAGCGTCCGCCCCCGCGTCAAGGGCGCTCCGCCCTGGACACTTGGAGACAAAATCAAGGGCAAGTTCGAGGTCCTGGAAATTCTCGGCGGCCCGGGAAAGAGCGGCATGGGTATCGTGTACATCGTGGCGGACCGCGAAACCAACGCCATATTCGCGGCCAAAACCCTGCAGGACTGGTGCTTTAAAAACCCGAAATCGGTCATGCGATTCGAGCGGGAAGCCAAGCTCTGGACCGACCTCGAGAAGCACCCGAACATCGTGAGGGCCTATTTCGTCGAGAGGATAGGAGGGCGGCCCTACATTTTCCTCGAATACGTGCCGGGCATGGACCTCTCGAAGCGGCTCAAGAAGCAGCGGGGCGACATCAAGGATTGCATCAGGAACGCCATCGAAATATGCAGGGCCATGGTGCACGCGAAAACGAAAATCCCGGGGTTCCTCCACAGGGACATCAAGCCG
>JBDRLK010000663.1:0-14008 GCA_043813155.1 Pseudomonadota bacterium
GCCCTGTAGCTGCACGCCCTCGGCGTGCCCATCAAATACGAGTTCCGTGCAGGCCGGCCAAGGGCCGGCAGCTACATTTTGTCGAAAGCGACCTTGATTTTCACCCAGGGCCGGCCCGAATCGGGTGATTTCAATTGCGCCTTGCCCAGCGCTCTCTTGAGGCATGTGAGGAAGATCTCGTCCTTGCCCGCCGCGCCCTCCACGGCAATATTCGTGAGCTTCCCATTTTTCGAGACATCGAACTTCAACAGGAACTCTCCCGGTTGAAACTGCAAGGATTTCTCCATGGCAGCACCCGCGCATATCGACATGTGACCCAACTGAGGGATGAGGCCGCTTCGTACATCGTTTATTCCAATCCCCTTGCCCCCCCCGATGACAACCTTGCCCAGTTGCGGCTTGTCGGGAACGACTCTTTTCTTTTCCTCCTGCTTCTGCTCTTCCCCCTGCTTCTGCTCTTCCCCTGTGCTCACGGGGCTGTCCATGGGAAATGCAAGGCTGATAGTCACCTCGTCATCATCCCTGTACAGGCCCGGATTAAAAGACAGAAAGAAAAATACGCCTGCAACACAGTCCAGAAGATCCTGATTTTTCAGGTCCCGGCTTTCAACGGAAACATCATACACCTCGCCCCCCGCCGCCACGGTTGCGCTTACATTCAAGACACCCCGGTGCAGCGCGCTGTCCCTCAGCCTGGCCTTGAGCCAGCATGTCTCGAACTCGGTCTTGATTGCATTGACGCCGTCCAGAAAAGCATCGGCTGCTTCCTGCTCGCCCGCGCTCTCTGCCTGCCAGGTGTACAGCCTTTCGATGTGAGGCATCTTTTCCTCCAACAGCGCGTTTCCTCTGGCTGCCTTTTTTAAAAGCGGCAGAATATTCTCCTCGTTCACGGCCCGGGCAGAGAAGCTTTTCCATGACAGCACGAAGATGTTCATGAGGTTCTTCAGAAAATCTCCTTTCAGGATCGTGTCCCCGTCCGGCCGGTCCCAGGCCTGAAGAATCTTTGCGAAATAGGCCAACCCCTCATCACCTTTCCTCGCAAACACCTTCAATGCCAGCAGCCTCTCTTCCGGCACCGGGCTGCGTTGAGCCACTTCCAGCCAGAACTCGCCGTCCCACAACTCATCGAGAAAGGACAGGGCGACAAGCGCCGACTGACCCCTCTTTCCCCCGGACTTGTAGGCGAGCTTCAGGTTTTTCTCGACCGAATCCTTCTCCTGGCGGATGAGAGGCTCGAGGTGTTCGAGCAGCTCGTCCCTGAGCTCTTTCTTTTCCTTCGGCGCAAGGCCGGAATCAGCCATTGTTTCCACGCCCTCGAGCGCCACGGGCAGGTCGCCGGGCTCCAGGAAGTCAAGAAAACAGCACCCGCAGTGAAACGAGTCAACCGAGCCGAGCAGCTTGCGGGCCAGGAGCAGCGTGTTTTTCTCATCGGCCATGACAAACAGGAAGCCGGCTTTAATGAGACAGTCGGGATCCGACGATGCTCCCCGGATTCTCGCCTCGATGTTTTCATCCATCCTGTATTCGCCGGGAAGCGCGGCAACCCGTTCCAGCAGGGCCGCCTTATAGAGAGCGGCGAAGAGATAAAGCCTGCGGCAGCCGTCCACGGCGTCGAACCCGAGGGTCACGGCGGCAAGCGAAATGTCCTCCAGGTTCGTGTTTCTCTCCTCCTTGTCCTTGCCGCAGGCGCGCTCGACCGCCTCCGTGAAACGGAAAAGCGCGAGCGTCCTGCGGTATTCGTCCCAGATCGCGGACGGCTGCTCCAGCTGCGCGATGCTGGCATCCATTCTCTTTCGATAATCCGCCTCCACGGCCCCGGTGTCTTCCTCCTGGGTCCGCGCCGCCGCCAGCTTGAACTCACTCTCCAGGGACCGGCAGAACTGCCCGTACTCCTTCCTGGAGCGGTCGCACCCGCCGACAGCCACTAAAAGTAAAATTATCGTGATGGTAAATGCAGATCCGGTTGCCTGGCCCATGGATTGTTACCGCATATCTTCCCAGAGCGCCCGGGCCGCGCCGCGGCACTCCTTCATCATGTCGTCCTCGTCTATTCCCCCGCATGCCCCGCCGCGCAGCACGACCTTTCCCTCGACCACGACCACGTCGGCGCGGCAGTCAAGCAGCCCGAACACGGCGTGTCCCCAGAAATTTTCCCCGAGCACGGGCGTGGGGGGGTCATAGTCCCACAGCACCACGTCGCTCCTTCGTCCTTCTACGAGAGCGGCGTTGCTGCGCTCGAAAAATGTCTGCACCATGAGATCGTTGCCGGCAAGCACCATCCGGGGCAGGACATTCCACCCGGCCGCCGGATCTTTTTCCAGGTGATTCTGGAGGATCTGCCCTACGAGCGCCTCCCGGAAGATATTCCCGGTGAACCCGTCCGTACCGAGAACGACCTTCACGCCGCGCTCGAGCATCCTGCCTGCCCGCAGCGCGCCGACGGCGTTGTTCATGTTGGACTGCGGGTTGTAAGCCACGGTGGAGCCGGATTTTGTCAGGATGTCTATTTCCCGGTCCTCGAGCCAGATGCAGTGGGCCAGGATTGTTTTTTCTCCCAGGATGCCGGCCTCGCCGAGCCTCTCGATCACGCGTTTGCCGTACTGGTTCACCGTTGCATCCTGGTCCGCCTTGTCCTCGGCCGCGTGGATGTGAAAACCGGTCTTGTCCGGGTCGGCCGAGGCCGCGCAGGTCTTGAGCGTCGAATCCGACAGCGTAAAGGAGGCATGCAGGCCGAACATGGCATTGAGCATGGGCCCTCCCCCTGCGGTTCGCCGGATGAAATCCACGTTCTCTTCAATGGCTTCCCGCGTTTTCTTCTCCCCCCCCCGGTCCGACACCGCGAAGCACAGGCATGCCCTGAGGCCGATTTTCGCCAGCGCCCCGGCCAGGACATCGAGGGACCCGCTGATCCGGCCGAACGAAGCGTGGTGGTCGAAAATCGTAGTCACTCCCGACTTGAGACAGCTCGAGCCGTACAGGAAAGACGAAAGCTCCACCTGCTCCGGGGTCAGCCTGCTGTCAAGGCGCCACCAGAGTTTTTCGAGAATCTCGATAAAATTGTGGGCGGGCTCGCCCCCGAGCATGATTCCCCGTGCCAGGGCCGAGTAAACATGCGTGTGGCCTATCGTGAACCCCGGCGTCACGAGCCTGCCGGAGGCGTCGATGACATCATCCCCCGCGCTCTCTTCGACCGCAGCGTCGGCGGAGCATTCGATGATCTCGCCTCCCCGTATGACAATGGTGCCGCCATCGATCACATCCGATCCCGTGAAAATAGTGGCGTTCCTGATGATTATGTCACCCGGCATGTTTCCTCGTATGAAATAATAATCACGGGTAGGGGAGGCTTTAGCCTCCCATCCGTTTTACGCTCTCGTCCATTTCACGGGAGCATGAAGCCACCCTACCCGGGAGTTGGAGTCCTTCTACACCCTTTTCATGCCCATGCATCCCTCGACAGGGCACACGAGCGTGCAGAGGCCGCAGCCCACGCACCGCTCCTCGTCCACCACGGCCAGTCTCTCCCTCGACAAGCGGATGGCCTCGTGTCCTCCGTCCCTGCATGCGACGACGCACAGGCCGCACCTGATGCACCTGGATCTCGCCACGCTGCTTCTGACCTTGATGCGCGGAAGCTCGTCATGGGACACGATATTCGGAAGCGCCCTGCCGACGATCAGAGAAGGGGAATCGAACCCTTTCGCCCTCATGTAATGGCAAAGCCCGCTTTTCAGGTCGTCGATGATCCTGAACCCATAGTGCATGACGGCCGTGCAGAACTGCACGATGCCGGCCCCGACGCTCATGAACTCGACCGCGTCGCGCCAGTCGCTCGCGCCTCCCGTGCCGCTTATGGGGAGACTGACCTGCCTGGCTATCTCGGCGATGGTTCTCAAGGTGATCGGCTTGATGGCCGGTCCCGTCAGGCCGCTGTACGTGCTCCTTCCGTTCACGTTCGGGATGGGACAGAACGTGTCGATGTCGATGCCCATGAGCGACGGCACGGAGTTCGAAGCGGTGATGCAGTCCACGCCCGCTCTTTCGAGAGCGCGCGCCACCTCCCCTATGTCCGTGACCTGGGGCGTGATCTTGATGGAGACCGGCTTGTCGCCCGCCGCCTCCTTCACCCACCCGGCCGCCGCCTCCGTGGCCTGCACCGACTGGGCCAGCATCCTGCCCGGGTCCTCGCCCATGCTGCCCTGGGGACAGGAGAAGGAACACTCGATCATGTCGGCACCGCAGCCGAAAAGCCTCCTCGTCAGCTCCTGCCAGTCCTCCTTTTTCGTGCCCATGATGGAAGCGATGATGATCTTTTTCGGGTAGCGTTTCTTGAGCTCCGTGACCCGGCTCGATATCTCGTCGACGCGGTACTGCGAGATCAGGTCTATATTCCCGAGCCCGGCTACCTTTCTCCCCTCGAACTCGACGGCGCTCATCATGGGATAGGCGAGATCCACGACCGTGCCTTCGACGCTCGTTGTCTTCAGGACCATGCCGGCCCATCCCATGTCCAGCGCCCTGCAGCACATGGACAGCTCGTCCGTGCACGGCGAAGCAGCCAGGATGAAGGGGCTGTCGAACTCGAGCGAGCAGAACTCGACCCCGAGCCGCCCGTCCACCGGGAACCTCTCCTCGTGCGCGAAACCGTCTTCGTGCCTGTCAACGGGTATTTTCATTGCTTGCCTCGAGCTGTTTTCCGCTTCGCGATGACATTCAATATTGCCGCGGCTGCTCTCTTGCCGTCCCCGGCCGCCTCGACGATCGTTCCCCTGCCGGCAAGGTCGCCGCCGATGAAAATCCTGCCCCATGCGTTCATGGTCCTCTCATTGAAGCCCGGCCCGTCGGTGCCGCCGGTCAGCTGCTTCAGGAGGTCCCTGCCGACCCGCTGCCCTGCCGCAAGAACGGCCGTATCGCAGGGAACGTGAAATTCGCTTTTCGCTACGGCGACGGGAAGCCTCCTGCCGTCCCTTCCCGGTCTTCCGAGCTTTGCACGAAGGAACCTGACTCCCCGAAGCTTCCCCTTCGCCCCGACGAATGCCTTTGGAATCGACAGCATCACGAGCTCCACGCCCGCCCCGAGCGCCATGTCGAGCTCTCTTTCCCATGCAGGCATCTGGTTGAATGACCTGCGGTAATAGATGGCCGCGCTTTTCGCGCCCGCCCTCAGGGCCGCCACGCCGCAGTCAAGGGCCACGTTCCCTCCCCCTATGATCACGACATTGCCCGGTTTCCTCAGCTTTCCCTTTTTCAGTTCCCGCAGAAAATCGCGCGACGTCATGACACCCTCGAGGTTTTCCCCGGGCAGCCCGAGGGAAGCCTCCCCGTACGCGCCGGCGCCCACAAAAACAGCATCATACCCGTCGGCCAGCGCTGCCACGTCCGTCACTTCCCTGCGCCTCTTTACCACGACGCTGTCCCCCAGGGCGCCGCTCACGTCCCGCCTTACCGCGCCCGGCGCAAGCCTGAAAGACGGGATCTGCTCCACCAGGATTCCTCCCACGACACCCTGTTTTTCAAACAGGTCCACGTCCACGCCCGCCCATGACAGCTCCCGCGCGCAGCTCAACCCGGCAGGCCCGCCTCCTATGACCGCGACTTTCCCGCCGATCCTCTTCGAAGCCCTTGGGGCCCTCTCCCCGGCCTTGGCAGCCCGGGCAGTGGCGAACCGGTGAAGATCCCTGATTTTCACGGGAAAATCCACAGACCCGCGCGTGCAGACGGACTGGCACATGTTCTCGGCCGGACAGGCCTCGCCGCATGAATGCGCAAGGGGATGAGCAGCGCGAACGACTTCCGCGGCCCCGCAAAAGTTCCCGCTCCTTGTCATCCTTATGAATCTCGGCACGGGGATGGAGGCGGGACAGCGCTGCGTGCAGGGCGCGTCGAAACACTGCAGGCACCGCGCGGCCTCCCTGAGGGCATCATCGAGCGAAAACTTCTCTTCTTCGAAGGCCTTTGCCTTGTTTCCGGCTTTCTTCTTCTTCATGCTCTGCCTTTCAGGCCATACCGGGAGCCCGGCGCGCCGCGGTCAGGCGGGCCGCGCTCGCCCTCGGCTACACTATTCGAGACTTCACAGGCCGTGTTTTTCCTTGAGGGCTTTGAAAAGACTGTCGACAACGTTCTGCTTGCTGTTAAGTTCGTTGAACTTGCCCCCGTATTTCTTTCTGATCTTCTTGTCTATTTTCCTGTTTTCCCTTTCAAAGCCGTCCAGGACCGCCTTGAATTTCGCCTCCGAATCCTTGGAATCCTTCTCGGCTTTTTTTACCTTGCCCATGGACCACCGCTTTGCGCCGGCTTTCATCATGTCCAGGGCCCCGGCCATTTCGTTCAGGAACGCGACCATGCCGTCGAGCAGGTACACGAGCTGCTGGCGCGTCTCCTTCGTGTCCTCGTCCACCTTCAGCTTTTCGAAATCCCTTTTCAGCTTCTCGAAATCATTTGCCTTGTTCCTGAACTTCTTTGAGGCCTTCGTAATGTCGTAGAGCGAGTTTATCTTGAGCGCCCCGAAGTCCTTTGCCACGGCGTCCATGTCCTTCAGGATGGGAACCGCGCTCTTTTGAAACCCGATCAGCTCCTGCGCTTCGTCGCCGAGGCCCTGCGCCAGGTCGTAGTACTCCTTGAGGCTCCGGTCGAGCTCCTCGGCAATGCCTGCATCCTCGGGCATGGCCCTTGTCGCATTCTTCAGACCGGCGAGAAGATCTTCCGAAAGCGCGTAGGCTTCCTTGACTTCGAGCTCAATTTCGAGAGGGCTCTTCTGTTTGCCCGTCGCAAGCGTATCCTCGTACGCTTTGTTGAAGCTCGACTCGAGCCGCCTGACCACGGCAGCGACATCATTGAAATTACCCTCCGTGCCGGCAAGGTACTCGCCGGCTTTCCCGGGAAGGTACCACTGCGTGTAAAAAACGCAGCTGCCGATGCCTCCTCCGCCGATAACAACGACAAGGGCAAGGCAGCCGAAAATGCCGCATGCGACTTTGGATCCCCCTTTTTTTGGCGGCCTGGCCGCGGCGGGCTGCAGCGGCGGCGCATACGCGCGAGGCTGCTGAGGCGCTCCATAGTGCGGGTAGTTCGGGTATCCCGGGCTTGCCATCTCTTCTCCTTGCGCGGTGCCGGCGCTAAAACCTCTTTATCATGACACGGTGCAGCTGCAAATAATGCTCCTTTATATCCCACCATTGCCGCCAAAAATCAACTGTTTTACATTGAAAAAGGGGAGGAAATCGCAGGGGACGGAATAAAGTCGGTCACCGCTCCTTTTTTACTTGAACACTTGTACAATGGTGGTATATAATTCGTTAATAGCTGCGCGGGACGCAGTTTTTTCCGTCCCCGCTCCATGAAAATGGCCGCGACTGTCGAAATAGATTATCAAGACCTCGTCAAAAAGGAGGAAGCGCCGCACTCCAAGCCTACGGTCGACGAGCTGCGGTTCCTGCACGCCTATTCCACGACGTTTATGGTCATATTCAGCTACCTGTGGCTCTTTTTCATGAAACGGGTCCGGGGCCAGGCCTATTTCATGGCCTGCCTCGACGACGTCAACAGGCGCAATGCCAGGAGGGTCCAGCGCACGCTTTCCTCGCTCCAGGGACTGTTCATCAAGGTCGGCCAGCTCATCAGCATCCTGACCAACATTCTTCCCGACGCCTTCCGCAGCGAGCTGGAAAAGCTGCAGGACAAGATAGCCCCGAGACCCTACAGCGAGATCACGAGGCGGATCAAGCTGGAGTTCGGTGAATCGCCTGAAAACCTTTTCAAGGAATTCGACCGGACGTGTATTGCCTCGGCATCCCTCGGGCAGGTCCACAGGGCGGTTCTGAAAACGGGCGAAGAAGTGGCCGTAAAAGTGCAGCACTGGGACATTGACAGGCTTGTACGAAAAGACCTCATCACGATACGCAGGATCCTCAAGATCATCCGGTTTTTCTTCCCCATACAGGGCCTCAACGAGTACTACGAGCAGATACGGCAGATGATTTACGAGGAGCTTGATTTCGCGCGTGAAGCGGAAAACATCCGGGCCGTTGCAAAAAATTTCGAGGGAAGCGATAGGGTCCACTTTCCGAAGGTTTTCAGCGAGTACTCCACGACGAAAGTGCTGACCACGAGCTTTGTCAAGGGCGTGAAGATCACCGATCTCGAGTACCTGGACAAGGCGGGCGTCGACAAGGCCGAGCTGTCGAAGCTCGTGATCGAGACCTACTGCCAGATGATTTTCATTGACGGCATTTACCATGCGGACCCTCACCCCGGCAACATCCTGGTTCACGATGACGGCTCCGTCACGTTCCTCGACTTCGGGGCGGTCGCCGTCCTGTCCCAGAGCATGGTGGAGGGGATACCGGAGTTCCTCGAGGGCCTCATTCGAAGGAACACGCTGCAGATCATGAAGGCCCTCAACAGGATGGGCTTCATAGCCAGGACGGGAAGCGAAGAAACCTCGGAAATGATCATCGAGTATTTCCACCGGCGGTTCCAGGAAGAGATCAAGATCGAAAGCCTCAACCTGAAAGACGTGAAGATCGACCCCGAGGTCGGCCTGGAAAGCCTGCTCGACCTTCGCAAGATGAACGTGGGCATCAGGGAGCTGACCAACTCCTTCAGGGTGCCCAAGGACTGGGTCCTTCTCGAACGGTGCCTCCTGCTCCTGTTCGGCCTCGTCTATTACCTCGACCGGGACCTGAATCCCACCGCCATCATCTATCCCTACATAAAGGATTTCGTGCTTGGAAAGGACAGGGACTGGCAGACGATTATCATCGATTCGCTGAAAGAATCGGCATTCTCCTACCTGACGCTTCCGCAGGACGTGAGGAAAGTCCTGAACAAGATCAAGCGCGGAGAGATGAAGCTCCAGGTCCATGGAGCCGCGCACAGGGCGAAATACGAGCACAGCCGCGGAAGGCAGTACATCTACACGTCCTTTACGCTGGCCTCGTGGGGAACCGCCATCTACTTTCATTCCCAGGACATGCTTATCTGTGCGGGCCTAAGCTGCGGGTTCGGCCTCATGTTTTTAATGATGCTTCTCGGCTCGAGCCTCTTTGCGCGAAGATTGAGGAAGCATCTTTGATCGACACCGAATTCCAGTCCCGCGCCTCACGGTGCTGTTGCATATAATCATTCATCGTGGTAGATTTCTGACCATAGCAGTTACACATGCCCGGAAGGGGAAAACGTTTTCTCGTGAACCCTGATCGCAGGACCATACCTCTCCTGATCCTCCTGCTGCTTGCAGCGGCCGGGCCGGGGCCCGCCCGTGCCGATGACGGCAAGGACGATCCGGAACCAGGGGAGGTCGAGGAGGTGAAGGAGGAAGAGCACGGCGGCGACGAGGCGGACGAAGAGGTCCTCAGGATTCTCGACGAAGAAGCCGGAGAGAAAGAAAGCGGAGGCGCTGACGGGGAAGATGATTCGGAAGGGCTGGAAGGCAGCGCGCTGGAAACGCAGCCGGGCAAGCACTCCGGCAAGACCGACAAGCCGGGCGCCAAGAAGATCGGCGGGAAGGACCGGATCGACTGGGACGAGTCCTTTGAAAAGGAATTCATGGGGGAAGAGTACGAAGTCATCACGCCATCGAAAAAATACGAGGATCTTTTTTACACCATACCTGCCGCCGTGCTCATCAGGCGGGTTGAATTATTCGAATCAAACGCCAGGGATTTCGACTGGGCGGCCCGGAATGCGCCCGGCATTCACTGGGTTCACCTGCAGGACTCGGCGCCATCACCGGTCATTCGAGGGCTTTACGGAAACAGGCTGGCGATCCTCTTTGACGGCATCAGGCTCCCAACGGCCGCGTCCCCCGCCGGGCTCGACTACCTGTCCGGGCTGGTCGACATGCAATCCCTCAAATCCATGGAGCTGGTACCGGGCCCCTCCGCCGTGCTGTACGGCAGCAGCGCCATGGGCGGCACCATCAACTACATCCCCCAATCGCCCACGATAAGCCCCTATATCTCCAAGGCCATGAACGCGAAGGGGCTGCTGCGCTACAGCACGCTCGACTCTTCGATTGATTTCCACGCGGACACGTCGCTGCTTACATCGGATTCAGGGCTGCACGTGGGCCTTTCGATGGCCGACCACGGAAACCTATCGAGCGGAATCGACGGCGAGTCCGGGATTCTCGACACGGAGCGGGAGAAACAGCCCTTCACGGGCTATGAAAAAATAGGACTGGCGATCAGCGGCTCCAGGCTCTTTCATCCGTCACACGAAATCAAACTGGGCTACTACTTGACGTACCTGAAAAAGGCGGACAGGAAGCTTCCCGGCAGCTCCGACTACCTGAGGTGGCCCTCCCATCAAAAACACCTCGTCTACATTCGCTACACGGGAAAGGACATTGCATCGCTCGAGCAGCTGACCTTTACGGGCGGCATCAACTATCAGAAGGAGAAGCACGACAGGCATCTCATGGGGCTTATCGAAGGCCCCAGGACGGACAAGGACAGGATACAGGCCGGAAGCATCTTCGGCCTTTTCGACCTGAGGGCCCCGCTGGGAAGCTGGGGAAGCATCCTCTACGGTCTGGACTACTACTTCGACAGGATCAACACCACCTCGACGGTCAGGGAGAGCATCTCGTCGGAAACAACGTATACGCACCCCGAGGAAAGAGGCATGTACGACGACGGGGCCACGCTGAGCGACCTTGCCACCTACGCCCTGCTGGAGCTTTACAACCTGCGGCCGGCACTCATTACAATCGGCGGCAGGGCCATCTGGAATTATATCGACACGGCCGCGGAAGAGAACCCGAACCTCTTCGGGGGAGGCGCGCAGATCGAAATACGCATCCCCATCGGAGGCCGCCTGAAATCCACCAAGGTCGTGACGCTCAGCGATATCCTCGCCGTCAATATTATCGGGAGCTACATTGCGCGGCCGCCGTCGCTGGATGAGCTTTCGGCCATGCGCACGGTTTCCGAGGGCATCCTGTTCGGAAACCCGGCGCTCGACAATGAGCACATGGCCGGCGCGCAGGCAGGCCTGAAATGGGACGCGGGCATCATCGTGGGGTCTCTTTACTACGGGTACACCCATCTTGCCTCCATGATCCAGTCCGTGCCGATCAGCAGCGGACCGTCTATTTTCCCGAAAGACCACACCGAGCTGTGCGGGAGCGGCTACCGGTGCTGGACCTACGTCAACGGCGGCAAGGCTGACCTTCACTCGGTCGAGCTGACGAGCCAGGTCAACATTTCCAACTACCTCATCATCGGGCTTGTTTTCAATTACACCCATGGAAGCCGGGAAACACCCTCGGTCGATAATGAGCCCATGTCGTACATCCCTCCCCTGGGGGGCGCAGTATGGATCAAGGGCATGGTTGAAAGGTACGGCCTCTGGGGAGAGCTGAGGCTGCAGCTCGTCTGGAAACAGGAAAATCTTTCTTCGAGAGACCTTTCCGACCCGGCCATGTGCAGCGACCCGGCCGACTGCGACGGAACCGGTGCCTTCCTCCTGCTGGACCTGCGCGGAGGCGTGAGGATCACGCGAAGGCTGTTTTTGAGCCTTGCCATCACGAACCTCACGGACAGCGAGTATCGCACGCACGGCTCGATCCTCTACGGGCCGGGCATCGGCGCCACCATCGCCGTGGAGGCCCGCCTGTAACTCAAAACCGCATGGTGCTGCACGCCCTTCGGCGTGCCCAGCAGCCGCACGCCCCTGGCGTGCCTGAACAAAGGAGCCACCCATGAAACCCGCGGTCATTGTCGTGGATATGCTCGAGGGAAATTACAGGCAGAAGCCGGAGAGGGACGGGTCGCGTGAGGAGGAGAAAATCATCATCCCGGTCAGGGATTTTCTCAGGCAGGCGAGGAAACGTTCCATCCCCGTGATCTTCGCATGCGACAGCTTCCTCGAGGACGACTTTATTTTGCCTCTCCTAACGTTCATGTGGGTAAATTTCGCAGTTTCGAGGGCCAACTATCTATAATTACAACGGAATCATGGGTTTGGCTAATAATTGCAATGTATATCAAGCTCTCACCAATATTTCCGGTGACAGGTAGTAAGGGTCGCCGCGCTCCGCCCGACGAGAGCGCCACGTAAGCGCTAGTCGAGGCGGGCGGATAGCGCGGCTTGGCAACCCACATGAATGTTAGGAGAGCCTTTATTTTCAAGGGAAGAATGAAGCCCCATGCCATACGGGGCACGCAGGGTACGCGTCCCCTGCCTGAGCTCGAGCAGCAGGACGGCGATATCATCATCGAAAAAAGGCGTTTCAGCGCATTTTTCAAAACCGATCTCGACCAGACGCTCAGGACGCTCGGCGTTGACACTGTAGCCGTTGCCGGCATCCACACACATTTCTGCGTCCTTGCCACGGCCTTTGACGCATTCTGCAACGACTTTGCAACCATTATCATCGAAGACATGAGCACGAGCCATAAAAGGCAGATTCATGAAAATTTCATCGATCCTTTCCGCTGCTCGGCCGTCTACCCGATCCTCCGCGTCATGACGTCAAAAGAATTCCTGGAATCGATTGAATGAAATAAATCCCGTGAACATCCGATCATCCGATTTTTCTTCCGTTTGCCGGCCGCCGGGATTCGCCCCTGTCCTGCGGAGGGCGAGCCATGCCGCTCGGAAGCGTGGTACATGATTTAAACGGCTTCAATTGGACCTGCACCGATGGCTTCGGCGTTTCACGCCGACTGCAGGCGGGTCCGCCGAATCGACGTGGCGTATGTCGGCCACCCTGGCGACTCAAATTTTCCGGGGCGGCAGAAAAAACCGGCATGCCGAAATTTTAATAAGAAAACTGGAAAAAATAAAAATAAACTTAACCTGTTTTAAATAAAGGAAAATCCGGCCGCCGTCGCCGCAGCGGGCGAACCCACCCCTTGATTTTTTCCAGCGCTTGAGGCAGGTTATTTGCTTGTCAGGTGGTGGGTGGAAAGCGAAGGAGCCCTAAGGTTCAACTCTTTTCCACCGAGTGCAAGGAGGAACGAGGGCCGAAAGGTCTTTGAAAACAGAGACGAGCTATGGGAAAAACCTCGAAGGGGAAGGCGATCTTTATAAGAAAAATGCCACCGTCGAGCCTGTCGATGCCAGAGGCGAAAAACTCCGGAGGGCGGATCGCGCACAGATCCAAGCCCAGGGGAGGATAGGGGCAGGCCGAAGGAGAAATCCCCAGGGAGGAAAACACCAGGAGGGAAACGGCGTACGCGCCGTCTAATCAACGGTGCCTGAAACGAACGGACTGCAAGAAGGAAGAATCCTTAGAGCGGCAGCCGGGACGGAAAACCGGAACCGTCCGATAAAGAGCCAAGCCGCAGAAAGGAAGTGGGCTCCGAAAGGAGCAAGCGACCTTCGCGCAGGGGAAATCCCTGAAGGTGAAAGCCTGTAAGCGTTCTCTGCCCTAACCGGCAGAGCAAACTGGCCGGCGATAAAACGCTGAGAGGGTTCAAACCCTGTGAGCGGATGTGCCGGGGGAGGTGAACCCGGTGGACCACCGGCCGGCGGGAAAGCGCTATGAGGCAGTAAAATCCCATGAGAGGCGGTGCTGGAGATCAATGTCCAGCACGGACGTGACAGGGGACAGACCCTGAAGAGGAGCGAAATTCCAGGAGAGGATGGTGAGAGTTTTATTCGATTCTCGCCTCGGAAGGTGCGCAAGTCCCGGATGGCTTAAAAGGCCGGATGGGGCTGAAGGTAACCAATAAGCCTTCAGGCGCGCCTTTTTAAAAACTCTGGAGGAATAGCAACCTCACGAGGGACCGCGCTGCAGGCGGTGACGCAGGCAGCGTCCCTGAAACATCTTTAATCTCTGGAGGGACACACTCCTTCCGATCCGCTCGTCACCTGACGTATAAGGCGTCTGGACCTGAGTTCAGACGCCTTTTTTTTTCTACAGCGTCAGGATCCGGTTGGATTCTTTCAATATATTGATTTTAAAGGTTTATCGCCTTCTCGCAAGTCCCATCTGTATCAGAAATTGAGAACTCCGTCTCCATAAATCCTCGAAAACATGTAAGACGTACTGGACAAT
>JBDRLK010000664.1:0-2360 GCA_043813155.1 Pseudomonadota bacterium
ACGTCGGGGGAATTCGAAAAACAGGTGCGCAGGAACAGGATATTTTTCTTCACTACAAAACCGTTCAGCCTGGAAATACTCAAGACCGTGATAAGCGATGCGCTCAGGTATCGCAAGGACCAGACGCTCTGGAATGCCGAGGAGTTGAAACATTTCAGGGTGGTAACGAGGGGCCTGGTCATTGACGCCCTTGAAGTGCTGGGCGAGATCAAGCGTGAATGCCAGGACCAAAGCGGCCCCGACGAAATCCTTGAAGGCAAAGGTCCCGTGACCGAAGGCCTTCCGCACTGCGGATGGTCGGAGCTCATGGAAAAGCTCCATCTTCTCGAGCACTACCTGGATTACGCAAAAAGGCTTTCCGAGGGGAAAATATAAAAGGAGTCTCACATCTCACATGAGAAACGCAGAATACAATGTCGAATCAATCGTGGCCTGCTGCTCGAAAACCAAGGTGTCGCTCGTGGAAATACTGCTGGAAATAAAGGAAAAGACGGGATCGATTTCCGAAAATGACATCAGGACCGTGAGTGACATCCTGGGCCTTGACGTGGTCAATGTTCAGGGTGTGGCGAGCTTCTTCAATGGATTCGATCACGATCCGGAGAAGGAGCGGTCACGGAAAAAAGCGGCAAAAGAATTCGATCCATGGGGAGATCCCCCATGTAAATTATGGCTCAACAGCCGGTAATGGCTGTGAAGCGGTTATCAGCGAAACTGTATAAGGAGGAATAAACATGTCGGAAAAAAACAGCGGGGGTTTGTACGAGATGGCAATGCAGCAGTTCGACATGGCGGCTGACAGGCTCGGGCTGGAAGTCGGGATCCGCCAGATACTGCGCAGCCCGAAGAGGCAGCTAATCGTATCCATCCCCGTGCGCATGGACAACGGCACGCACAGGGTGTTCGAAGGGTATCGCGTTCAGCATAACCTGGCCAAGGGCCCGGGCAAGGGAGGCATACGGTACCATTGGAACGTGACACTGGACGAGGTCAAGGCCCTTGCCTCGTGGATGACGTGGAAGTGCGCCGTGGTCAACATCCCCTTCGGCGGCGCCAAGGGAGGCGTGGTCTGCAATCCCAAGAAGATGTCTCAGGGCGAGCTGGAGAGGCTGACCAGGAGATTCACCTGCGAGATCGCAACGATCATCGGGCCGGAAAAGGACATCCCGGCGCCGGATGTTTACACAAATGCCCAGACCATGGCCTGGATCATGGACACCTACAGCATGCAGCAGGGACATACGGTCCTCGGCGTCGTGACCGGAAAGCCTATTGCCGTCGGGGGCTCCAGGGGCAGGAACGAGGCAACGGCCCGCGGGTGCGTGTTCACGATTCGCGAGGCATGCAAACATCTCGGGATGGACCAGGCAAAGGCGACCGTAGCGGTCCAGGGATACGGAAACGCCGGCTCCATTGCCGCAAGGCTGCTGCAGGAGATTGGATGCCGCATTATCGCGGTGAGCGACTCCAAGGGCGCGGTTCACAATCCCGAGGGAATGGAACCGGACGAGGTGCTGAAGCACAAGCTGGAGACGGGGTCGGTGGTGGGTTTCAAGGATGCCGAATCAATCTCAAACGATCAGCTCCTGGAGATCGAATGCGACATCCTGGTCCCGGCGGCCCTGGAAAACACGATCACGGCGAAAAATGCCCCGGCGATCAAGGCAAAGATCGTCGCCGAAGCGGCCAACGGCCCCACGACGCCCGAAGCCGACGCCATCCTTTTCGAGAAAAATGTATTCGTTATTCCGGACATCCTGGCCAATGCGGGAGGCGTGACGGTTTCCTATTTCGAGTGGATCCAGGGCCTTCAGCATTTCTTCTGGGACGAGGAAAGGGTCAATCGCGAGCTCGAGAAAATCATGGTGTGCAGCTTCGCGGAAGTCCTGGCCATGAGCAAAAAGGAGAAGGTGAACATGAGGGTCGCGGCATACATGCTTGCGGTCGACAGGGTTGCCGAGGCCACGCGAGTGCGGGGAATTTATCCTTGAATAAGGGGGGTCGGACGTTGAATCTTGTGTTCTCCTGAATGCAATGATTCAAGGTCGGACCCCTTCAATATTATGCCGAGAAAAAGCCCATATACAATCAAGCTTTCGCCCTCCCAGAAGTCCCGCCTGCAGGCGATTGTAGGCAAATACACCTCGCCGTACATGGATGTCGTCCGGGCGAAAATAATTCTTTTTGCCGCCGAGGGGATGACCAACGATCAGATAGGCAGGAAGCTCGGTACCTCCAGACAGATCGTCAGCAAGTGGCGAAAAAGGTTCTTCAACAAAGGCCTCGACGGCCTGAACGGGCTCCCGCGCAGCGGGCGCCCGTCCAACCATTCACCTCAGGTACCAGAGACACCAGCAACT
>JBDRLK010000665.1:0-4508 GCA_043813155.1 Pseudomonadota bacterium
AACATAGGGTCGCCATTCATGGTAAGAGTACCAGCCCATGGGCTCACCTCACTCAGGTTCTTCTCATGCCTTTCAGTTTTATGTTTTCACGGGAGGCTAAAGCCTCCCCTACCCGCAGGGGAATTTCACGGGAGGCTAAAGCCTCCCCTACCCGCAGGGGAATTTCATGGGAGGCTAAAGCCTCCCCTACCCACCTTACTTTTTATACTTCAACGGCGCTGCTCAGGTCAAGCGACACCATCGCGATCAGCTCCTCGTTGCTCATCTCGGTCAAGGCCGACTCCGCTCCCCCCCCCGACAGGATCTCGCCTGCAAGCTTCTTTTTGCCGGCGATCAGCTCGTCTATGCGCTCCTCCACCGTGCCCCGGCAGACAAACTTGTGGACGAGAACGTTCTTCTTCTGGCCGATGCGAAAGGCGCGGTCCGTGGCCTGGTTCTCCACCGCCGGGTTCCACCACCTGTCAAAATGGATGACGTGGGATGCCGCCGTCAGGTTGAGACCGGTGCCCCCGGCCTTGAGCGAGAGCACCATGAACGGCGCCCGGTCGTCCTCCTGAAAGCTTGTGACCAGCCCGTGGCGTTTCCTGACCGGCGTGCCGCCGTGCAGCACGAGCCCGCTGCGCCCGAAGACTTGGGCCAGGAAGCCGGCCAGCGGCCCGGTCATCTCGCGGAACTGGGTGAACACCAGCACCTTGTCCTGGCGCGCGGCAATGGGCTCGCACAGCTCGCGCAGCCGCGCGAGCTTGCCGCTGTCAGCCGGCTCGTAGCCGCCGTCGCCAAGCCACTGGGACGGGTGGTTGCAGATCTGCTTGAAGCGCATTAAAAAGGCCAGGACCACGCCGCGCCGCTCGATGCCGCCCGGCTCCTCGATGGCCTTCTTCATCTCGTCGACCGACTGCCGGTACAGGGCGGCCTGGCGCCTGCTCAGCAGGCAGTAGGCGTTGACCTCGGTCTTGTCGGGCAGATCGGCGATGACGCTCTTGTCGGTCTTGAGCCTGCGCAGGATGTAGGGCCGGACCAGCCTGCGCAGCGGCGCGTACCCCCCCTGCCTGCCCGACTCCATGGACTTGCACAGGCCGCCAAACGCCCTGGCCGATCCGAGAAGCCCCGGGTTCAGGAAGTCGAAGATCGACCACAGGTCGCCGAGCCTGTTCTCCACCGGCGTGCCGGTCAGGGCCGCGCGCCACTTCGATTTCAGAGCCTTGACGGCCCTGGTCTGCTTGGCGCCCGGGTTCTTGATGGCCTGGGCCTCGTCCAGGATCACGCTGCGCCATGGATGCTTTTTCATCCAGTCGGTCCGCATCACGGTGCCGTAGGTGGTGATCACCGCATCGTGCGCCTCCACCTTTTTCGCAGGCAGCTTCTTGAGCTCCGTCGAGGGGATTTGCGACGGATGCGCGATCAGCGTTTTCAGCTCCGGGGCGAAACGCTCGATCTCCTGGCGCCAGTTATCGATGATCGATGCCGGGACCACAAGCAGATCGGTGCCCTTCTCCCTTTTGCGCAGGCTCAGGGAGAAAACCGCCAGGACCTGGATGGTCTTGCCCAGGCCCATGTCGTCGGCCAGGCAGCCGCCGAGCTCCAGGCCGCGCAGCGTCCAGAGCCACTGCACCCCGAGCTTCTGGTAGGGGCGAAGCTCGGCCCGCAGGCCGGCATTCGCGTCGATCTCGGATCGCAACAGCGGGGAGCGGACCGCATCGAGCCTCGATGAGAGCCACTTGCCGGCGATGACCTCCGACCACTCGGGCCCGGCGTCTCCGGCGCCGCCGGTCTCGTGGCCATCGAGCTGCACGCCGGCCAGCATGCGCATGGCCTCGCCGAAGCTGACCCCGCCCGCCCGGGCCCGCTCCTGGACCTCGCGCCACTGCTCGAGAACTTCGCCGAGCTTACCCCGGTCCACCTCGACCCACTTGCCCCTGATCAGTGCCAGCCCCTCGGTGGACGCGAGCAGCTCCTCGATCTCCTTGGGCGACAGGGCCTTGCCGTCGACGGCCAGCTTGACGTCGAAGTCCAGAAGCGCCTCCATGCCCAGCTTGGACGGCGCCTTGCCGCCCACGGTCACCGAAACCCTGGGGCGGGGCCGGTTCTTCGCGCTCCACCAGTCGGGCATGCGCACGACCAGGCCGGCCTGCTCGTACAGTGCGGTCTCGCACAGGAAACGGTGGGCCTCCACGGGCGTCCAGGACAGCGGGTGGTAGATGTCGCCGGAGTCGACCAGCTCGCGGATGAACCCGCTCGTCTCGGCCGCGCGGGAAAGCGGAGAAAGCAGCGCGAGCAGCTTCCGGCGGTTCCCGGCGCCGGCGTATTCCTTGAGCGCCCGGCCGAGCGGCAGGTGCCGTGGCTCGGCCTGCCCTGAGACCTTGTGCACATAGGTCGCGATGAAGGCGAAGGGGAACTGCGGATCGCGCTTGTTCTCGGCAAGATGAAAGCAGACGCGGCCGACGACATTCCAGACCGAATTCTGCTTTTTCAGATAGCCCTGGACGCCATCATTGAGCCCCGCTGCCCGGGCGGCCAGGGCTTTGCCGATGTCGGACCACAGGTCTTCGAGCATGGCCGCCGTGATCAGCTCGGCGCCCTGCATGGGAGGCGCAGCCTGGACGAAAGCCGGGATCTCGTCGGGATCCGGGTCGGGAACCACCAGGGACTTCGGGTCGGTCGGGTCGAGCGCACCGCACACCCGGGCCACAAAGGCCCGTCCGATGTCGCGCCAGTACGAAAGCGAAGGGTGGAGGTCGGTTCCCGGCTCTCCCGCGCCAAGGTGCAGCACGCCGTGCCCGCGGCCGGCGTTGAACGCGTCGAGGATGCGCCCGGCGGCTGCGGCGGACATCCGCGGGCCGTCCTGCGGAGAGCCGGGCCGGACGTCGATGCGCCCGCCCGGCGTCAATCCGCAGACGAGCGTGACGCCGGCGCCGGGAGCGCTATCGAGGGAAAGCTGCGTCATCGACTGTTCACCCTCTCCTGCTCAAGCGCCGGTTACAACAGCCCGGCTCTTCGCAAATGACGCGCTACGCAGCGCTCGACATCGTTGAAATGGAGGCAGGTCGCCAGGCATGTGATCGCTGAGCTCCGCCTCCCACCGCTTTTGATCCTCCCTCTCCACCGTTTTCGCCGCAATACCCTGCCTTGAGGCAAGACGTGTTATGCGGGCCTTGGTGATCATTGCCGAACCGCGTTGGCGAGCTCGTCGGGTGATTGCACCCAGCGAACTCGCCATCGAAAATCCCTCCATACAGTTGACATGCCTGAACCCGGCTCGAGGTCCAGGTCAGCGACAGGAGGCTTCAGGGGAGCGAGCTTGCCGGCAAGACCCTCGACACCCAGAGCATCAGAGACAGATCCTATGCGACGAAGAGCAGCGGCCCATCCCAGCTGTTCAGCGTAAAGATTGAGGCTTTCCGGATTGACCTTCCTGCCCGCGGCCGCGATCGCCCCGGCGAGCACGGCAACTCCTCCGGTGAGATCGGGTCGGGCCGCCGCATCCAGAAGGGCCCTCTCGATGCCGGAGGCCCAGGACGCACCGTGTGCCACGGCCCCGACTCGTATGGCTTCCTCCGGCTCGGCGACCATACGCAGGGGGCGACCCGACAGGCTCTTCACCCGCATGCGTCTCGTGCTCGCAACGGTGATGGTTCGCACCGGGTGAGCAATCAGGTCGTGCTCGTCCAGTGCACTCCTGTAGGCTATGCGATGGGGGTGACCTGAGAAAGCTGACGCTACGACAATCGCCAGATCCTCGGAGGCCGCGCGGGTTCCGAGCACACCGAGCCTTCGGATCACGTAGTGCCCTCGCCGAACACGGTCGACCAGCCCGTGGCCAACCATTCGATGCAACAGATTGGCGGTGGCTGATGGCGTGCGGCCAAAGCGCCGCCTGGCATCGTCAAACGTGAAATAAGTAAAGCCATCGGCTACCAGATCGTCAACCAGCACAAGCGATGTATTGTGTGTTCTAGTGTCCATTGTTCATCAATAGCATAAACTACTGCCATCATGTAACATTGTCAAAGTGTTGTCAAGCAGCAACAATTATAGCCCCCGACAGCCTTCTCACAGAAGCACAAGGGGTCGTGCCGCCCCGCGAAGCGGGGCGTACAAAAAACTTCAATGTGGGCAAGTTCCTCTTGACTTCTTCCTACCTTCATTGCATTCTTGTTCTCACGTTCCGGCGGTTCCCGGCGAGGGGAATCCCGGTTGGAACTTTCTGTGAACAGGAGAAAACATGGAGTCTCAAAAGATGCTCAGAGGTCCGCTGTTGATCGCATCGTTCATGCTTGTCGCCGGTGGTGTCGCCTGCGGCGGGGGGAATGGTTCGTCAGACGACGTCGGCGACGTCGAACCAGGCGAGGGCGGGGACGAGATCGCTGACTTTGCGGAAGGCGACGTTGCGGAAGGCGACGTCGAGGAGGAAGACGGGATCGTCGACATCGAAGACGTCGGGGGGGCCGAGGCTCCGCTCGTGGATAACGACGGTGATACGTATTTTTCCGACGTCGACTGCGACGACA
>JBDRLK010000666.1:0-13158 GCA_043813155.1 Pseudomonadota bacterium
GAATCTTGAATTTCATCCATTATTTCTATGAAATTATTTCATAGCGCGAAGAATGAAAAGTTCGCTATGAAATAATTTCATAGAAAAACCCCGAAAAATTCAAGATTCAAGGCCCGGCCCCTTCGATCCCCCGGAATCGTGCATGAACCGAATCCGGTTTGCATCGTTGACAGTCTTATCATATGATATCCATGCGGTTCCTCTGAAAACAGCGCAGTTTCTTGAGGCATTGATATTGCTTGTTATAATGTTTTATATCGAGGAGTGTCATGAAACAGCTTCAACCCCTTTTTCTGTATGCTCTTGCGCCGGGCCTCCTGCCGGCCTGCTACAGCTCCACGCATAGTGAGGGCGACGCGGCGCAGGATGACGCCGTGGGCGACCCTAACATAGTGAATGATGCACAGGATGATGACCCATTCCCGGACATGCCCTGCCTGCAGCCGATCGTGCCGGAATTCGAGGAGCTCGAGTACAGTGAGTCAGTCCCTGCCGGCACGCCCTTTACGCTCGTGATCCACCATGAACCGGCCATTTCGCCTGGAGGCACCTCCCGGCTGGACGGCGATACTGTCCTCGTGACGCTGGACGGGCTGGCATGCACCTGCGACCCCTGTCCCTACGACATGCCCGAGTCGCTCGTGACCCGCCTGAACGTTGAAGGCCTGGCGGCCGGCGAATACTCTATCGATATCCAGGGGAAACGCTTTCCGCTTCGCGTGGTCGGCGACTGTGACAGGTATCCCCTGGAATGGATGTGGGACGGTGACACCCTGTGCCCTGAAGAAATACGCATCAACGAGCAGGCTCACATCGCGTTCACGGGCATGGGCCATTCCTGCGACTGCGGCGGCTATGCCGAGACAAACGCGGTCATCGGGCACCCGGACCCGCCGGACTGGGGCAGCGTGCGGATCAGGGCCGACGAGGTCGTCTGCCGCCCCGAGCAGTGCTGCGACGACTGCCGGTGCGTCGACATGTTCGACGTGGCCATGGACATCCTGTTTCCCGGCGAAGGCATCTTCACGGTGCAGGTGAACGACGAGTGGATGTGCATGATCGCCGTGTTCGGGGAGAGCGGCTGCTCTCACTGGCCGGCGCGATGGGTGGATGTTATCGAGTACACGCCCGTCGTCATCATCCCGCCGGACGGGGAAACGCCCGACGCCGTGTTCGAGCTTTCCGTCTCCTCGGGCATGTGCTGCAGCCCGGAGCCCATCGTGGTCGCCACCGGGCAGGTCAGGGACGATACCACGCACACCGTCACCCTCACGCCGTCCATCACCATGTGCGAGGGCGACTGCTGTTTCACATGCGAGTGCATCGACAGCTTCCCCACGACCATCCGCATCGCGAACCTGACCGCGGGCGACTGGAACGTGTGCATCAGCGGCGACGCATGCTACCCCGTCGAGGTCCTGGAGGCCGATTACTAGGAAATGCTAAGGGATGATTACATACTGCGGATGATTCAGCAATTCGCCGGGTTCATAGCGCAGCTCCTGTCCAGGATAAAATCAGGCGAGGTGGAGAAGACGCAGCAGGAGATTCAGGCCGCTTCTCTCAATTACCTGGGACTCGATCTCGAGACACTGCTCGAAAGTTCGAACGGGGAGCTATTGGATTTCTTTGCTTCGGACGACAGCCCGGACATGTCCAAGGCCTTTATGGCGGCCCATCTGGTTTTCGCGGACGGCCGCCTTTGCGAGATGCGGAAAGAATCATCCAACGCGGCCGCCCGGTACGTCAAATCCCTGGACCTGCTCCTGGCCTGCTTCGAGCATCTGGACAGTGCGCTTCAAGTTGATGCAAGGGGCAGGATCGATGAAATCGTCCCAAGGCTCAGCGGGATTGATCTTCCGTCTGGCCCTATAAAAAAACTGATGCTTTATTACGAGAAGGCGGGCCGCTATTCCTTGGCAGAGGATCGTCTTTTCGAGCTGGTCGACCTGGAAGCGGAGGGAGCGCTGGAGCTGGGCAAATCTTTTTACGAAAGGTTGATGGAAAAATCAGACTCGGACCTGGAGAATGGAAACCTGCCGCGAAGTGAAGCTTGCGAGGGGCTGGCGGAATTGGAAGACAGGCTGGGAGAATGACGTCATTGCAGCCTAGAGGTCGGGGCGTTCGTCCTCGTACACCGCGATGTAGGGCAGGTTCCTGTATTTCTCGTCGTAATCCAGGCCGTAACCGATCACGAACTGGTCCGGGATGGGAAACCCGATGTAGTCCACCTTGACCTCCACCAGCCTCCTGGCCGGCTTGTCGAGAAGCGAGCAGACTTTCAGGCTGCCGGGCCTCCTGGTTTTCAGGTTTTCCAGAAGGTAGGACATGGTCAGGCCCGTGTCCACGATGTCCTCGATGATGATCACGTCCTTGCCCACGATGGGCCTGGACAGGTCGGCCGTGATTTCCACGACACCGCTCGTTTCCGTCGCCGCCCCGTAGGACCGAACGCGTATGAAATCAATGGAGCAATCCATGTTCATGTGCCTGATCAGGTCCGAAAGGAAGGGAAAGCAGCCGTTGAGAATGCCGACGAACACGGGCTCCTTTTCCGCGCAGTCCTTCCTGATCTCGGCCGCCAGCTCCCTTACTCTCTTTTGGATTTCGTCTTGTGTAATAAGTGGGGGCAGGTTCATGACTCTTCTCTCTGATTTAACATTGTTATTACCGGCGCATCTTCTTCGAACCCTGCATTCATAACAAATCTTTCGTCGGGTTACAAGGCCTGCTCTGCGACCACCTTTTTCCCCAGCACCAGCAGCGCCGTGATCATCAGCAGAAGGCCCGCGGCGTACACGGCGTAGAGGGGGATGTTCACGGCAATGGGCAGATACCCGACAAGGAGCGCGATGATCGAGCACAGCACGGCGTAGGGGAGTTGCGTCTTGATGTGGTCCATGTGATCGCAGGAGGAAAACGTGGACGAGAGCACGGTGGTGTCGCTCACGGGCGAGCAGTGGTCCCCGAAGATCGCGCCGTCCAGGACCGCTCCCATGGAGAGCATGAGGATTTCCGTGCCGCCTATGTAATAGGCAAAGGGAAGCAGCGTGGGGATGAGGATGCCCATGGTTCCCCAGGATGTTCCCGTGCAGAACGAGGTCAGGCATGCGATCATGAACACCATGGCGGGTATCATCCAGGGCCGGGCGAACTGGCCCATGGTGGCCACGATGAACGTGGACGTGCCCAGGTCGTCGCACACCTTCCGGATGGCCCATGCCATGATCAGGATGGACACGGCGTAAAGAAGCGACCGAAGGCCCTGGATCCAGGCGCCGCCCGCGCCGGTGAACGTGATGGGGATGGCCGTCTTTATGTTCCCGGGTTTCTGCCTGGAGATCCTCCAGCCGAGAATGGCAGTGACCGCCAGGCCGGCCGGAATGAAAATGAAGAAGAGGAGGGCGTTCTCCCGGCTGGACGCCAGGATTTTCCAGTATCCCGCCGTGCAGATCGCCGCGCCGTCCATGGAGCTTCCGGCCGCTATGGCCGCGATGCCGAAGGCCGTGACGGCAGAAAGGGGCAGGGGGAGAAAAAGCTGCCACCACGGGCACGGCGTAAAGGAATGCTTTTCACTCTTTTCCGGAAGCGTCACCCCCCTTGTCAGGGCCATGATAACGGCGGTCCAGGAACCGGCGAGAGCGGCGATGAGCAGGATGGCGGCGCCGTTTGCCGACTCGAAGCACAGCCTGACATAGGCGAGGTTGAGTTTGCCGTGCTCCAGCGCCCACTGCGCCGCCCCCTCGTTTTTTCCGCCGTCGAAGAGCATGCCCCAGAACGTGCCGAACACAACGACGCCGATGGGGATGGCGGCCACGATCCAGTTGGGCCGGACGTACCGCGCCACCTCCACGCCCGACATGAACGTGGAGAGCATGGGCTTGGAGCCCGGGGCCGTGAGCTGTCCTGTCAGCATGCTTCGGCGCTCGGCCTTGAGCATGGGGCCGAAGTCCCTGTTCATGATGGACGTGAGCAGAACGAGGCCGATGGCGAAGTAGCAGTAAAAGCGCAAAGGAACGATTTTCAGAAACATGCCGTAGCCCGCGATGCCGAGCCCAAGCGCGTCGCTCAGCTCCTGGAACAGGCCGATCTCGTACCCTATCCAGGTGGAAATCAGGGCGATGCCGGCAACGGGCGCGCTCGTTGAATCGACGATGTAGGCCAGCTTTTCCCTCGACACTTTGAACTTGTCCGTGAGCGCGCGCATGGTGGACCCCACGATCACGGTGTTGGAATAATCGTCGAAGAATACGGCAAGACCCAGCAGGGTGGTGGCGATTTTTCCGCTGCGGGCGCTTGCCGCGAACCTGCTGATCGCATCGGCGATGCCGTGGCTGCCCCCGGCCCGCGCCGCCACGCGCACCATGCCCACCATGGCCAGCGTGAACACGATGATGGTGAAGCTGAACTGGTCGAACACGGTCTCGAGGATGTAGCGCCGAAGCGCGGTCCATATCCCCAGCGTCCAGCCGAACCCCCCATACATGACCGCGCCGAGCCATATGCCCGCGGCCAGGGCGACGCGGACCTCACGCAGGCCGAGCGCAACGATAACCGCGATGACGGGCGGAAGCAGGGACCTGAAGTCCGGCAGCCTGCGGGCCACGCGGAAATCGGCCGCTGCGGAGGCATCGCCGGGATCGGACAACGTCACATCGACGACAAGGCTGCCGCCGTCTTTGCGGCAGGTGAGGTCGATTCGGCCGGCCCCTTGTTCCGCCTGCTCCAGCCAGCCTTCATGGCCCCCAAGCTCCTTGCGGATCTGGTCCACGCAGGTCTTGTCCCCCCGGAGGCGGCCGAAAAAGACCGGGTTGGCCTCATCGACCTTTCCCAGCTTTTCCTCGACCCGCGCCCTTATTTCTCCGCCCGCGTTGCGTCCTTCCATCTGTGCCAGCAGGGGCCACGAGGGTTTGAGCAGCGACAGCAGAGACGAGACCGCCGTTACGGCGATCAGGGTAAGCGCGATGCGCCTGAGCAGTCTTGTTCTTTTAGCGTTCATTCCGGGTCAGGACAATCAGCTGAAATAATTTATCAGCCCGACAATCGCGGACGCAACGATCGCGCAGATGATGATCAGAAGAACTATCTTGATCCAGCTGAGCGGTTTTTCGCCGTGTATCTTCCCCGTTTCTCCGTTGATCAGGAACCTGAATGTTTTTTTCTTGTACATGTAAGAGGAAATCCAGAGCGGAAGCAGCACGTGCTTGAATGTCACGTCGGAAAAGCTCGTTTGCACGCTCAGGTTGCGGTGCGTGTCTCCAGGGACTTCCCTTCCGCAGGCCTGGACCTCCATGGCCTTGACCTTGCCGGCCGCCGCCTGCCAGCCGTCGCCCAGCTGGACCTGGTACTGCTCCGCCTCCCAGCCCGAGAGGTAATGGGGGTCGTAGGCCACCAGCTTCTTCGTGTCGAAAGGATAGATTTTCTCGATGAGCTTGAGCTCCACGCTGCCGGAAGCGCAGACAAGCACGTCGTCGTAAAACGCGGCGTGACGGCCGCTCGAAGGCCACCAGCGGATTTTCCTGACCTGCCTGGTCTTTGTGACCATCCGGCCGTTTTCCTGCGTTGTGTACGTTTCGGTCTCGTAATAGTACGTTCCCGATTCCGCGCTCCAGCTGCTGCCGGCCTGCGTGTCAAAGGTCCAGAAAGGAAGGTACACGCCGTAGATCTTCGAGCGGCTCGCCCGGTTCTTCAGGTCGCCCGGGTGAAACCAGCCTTTTGCCAGCCACTTCTTGTACGCGCCTATGGCGGCCTTGCGGTCGATATGCAGGGGAATGAGAGACTCCGGCCTGATGAGCGTTTCATTGGCCGGCTGCTCGACGACCATGTTTGAGCCGCAGAACGGGCACTCGGTCGAGGTGATCTTGGGATCGATCGACACCGTGGCAGCGCAGCTGCCGCACTTGATTGTTTTTGTCTCGATCCCGAAGCCTTGCGGCTTCAGGGACTGGGCGCTCCGGAGAAAGGCGAAGAGGTCGTGCTCCCTTATGGCCGCCTGGGCCTGCTGCGGCGCGCCGGGCGGCGGCGCGTCCGCTGCCACTTGCCGGCTGTACCCGCAGAATTCGCAGGAAGCCTGCCGCGTGGTGGGGTTCCAGCCCAGCTGGGCGCCGCACTGCGGACAGGGAAACGTCACAGGGCTCTGGGCAGTTTCACTTTCCCGGTCCATGGTTGCCTCGAGAAAACAGATTAAAAATATACGACAATGCCCTTCAAGTAAATAATCTTTTACTTTTAATATGCCGGCCTTTGACGGCAGCTGCCAATGGATGACACTCTAACGCTCTGTTTTTACAGCGTTTTCCCCAGGCATGATGTTTGTATAAGTTATTCTATGATGGGACCGCTTCCTGCCGTGACCTGCGCGTTTGCCTGCGGCATTTTACTGGCCGCCGGGCTTGGGGACATGTCTCTTCATGCCCCATTCGCAGCTGCACTGGGATTTTCGGGCCTGGGGGCCTTGCTGCATTGGAAAAAAAGAAAATACGTGGCTGCCGCTGTCCTGGCCGCGTGCCTCTGCACCGGTTTCATGACCGGCTCCAGGCTTTCAGGCGGGCACGCCCCCGGCCATGTGCGCAAAGCCCTGGAAAACGGCGAGGCCCTTCTCAGTGCCGAGCTCGTATCGAGGGGCACGAGAAAAACATACGGCCTGACCTTTACCATTGCCGCGGAAAAACTGACCATGATCGCGAAAGGCGATCATGAGGCCATGCGCGAGCATTCCAATGTCGCCGAATTTCCCCGCCTGGCCCGTGTCTACGTGGCTGACAGGGACGCGAAAATCAGCGTCGAGGAAGGGGACAGGGTGATTCTGAAAAACCTCGAGGAGCTCGAGCCGAAAGCGCTGAGAAACCCGGACGCGGCGCAGGCGGGCCGGAAACCCGCCATGCCGGTTTTCACGACGAGCCAAAACAGCATTATCGTTTACCCCGGGAAGGGGGGGCCGCTGGCACGGCTGCGCAACCTGGTTTCAGCCAGGCTCGCCTACGGTCTTTCGCACGATTCGGCTGGATTCAGCGAGGCCATTGTCACGGGGCGGGCCGACGGGCTGGACAAGGGAATCAAGGAGAGGTTTCGGGGCTCGGGCCTGGCGCATCTTCTGGCCGTGTCGGGCCTTCACCTGTCCGTGGTCGCGCTGCTTGTGATGGGTCTGCTCAGGGCCGCGATCTCCCGCATGCCCTTTATTGCAGGCCGTGTCCCGGCCCAGTGGATCGCATCGGTCCTGTCCTGTCCCCTCCTGTGGCTTTTCGCTTTCTTTGCGTCGGGAAAACCGCCCGTGATCCGTGCCGCGGTCATGGTCACGGCTTTCCAGGTCGCCTGCATGATCGGCAGGAAATCCGTTTTTCCCTCCACGCTTTCGCTTGCCGCCCTGGTTCTTCTGGTCATCGATCCGGCAAACATTAAAAGCCCCTCGTTTCTTCTTTCGTTCTCGGCCGTGGCGGGTATCTTCCTGTTTTCCGGCAGCATAAAGGGCGCGGCGGCATCGAGGCTTCCCTGGGTCGGGGACACCATTCCCGAGCTGAGCGGCAGGATCAGGCGGGCGGCCCATGGCGCGCTTTCGTTTTTCCTGGACATCGTCAGCGTGGGGGCCGCGGCCGCGTTCTCGACTTTGCCCCTGACCTGCTTTTTCTTTCACCGCATCCCCCTGCTGGGTATCGTGAGCAATGTTGCGGCCGTCCCCCTGTTCAGCTTTCTTGTCCTGCCCCTTAACATTGTTTACTGCGTCCTTCTCGCGGCCACGGCGGCCCCGCCCCGGTGGGCGGTTGCGGCCGTGGACCTCGTGAACGGGTTCTTTCTTTCCCTGGTCCATGCCTGCAGCCTTGTTCCGCCCCTGCAGGTCCTGCCCGCGGCGGGTATGGCGGCCGGAGTTTTCTTTGCTGCCTGTGTCGTGCTTCTTGGTGCCGGGAAGAAAAGAGCCTCGGCGGTTCTTTTCGCCGCCGCCCTTATGGCCATATTCATCCCTGCCGGTTTCGAGGAAGCAAGGCGCCATTTTCTCACGCGAGACAGGATGACGGTCATCTTCGCCGAGGTGGGGCAGGGCGACGGCGCCCTGATACGCACCCCCGGCGGGCGGCACGTTCTCATCGACTCGGGCCCGCCGGACGGAAACGGCGACTTCACGCGGTTCGTGAAAAAATGGACGGGCGGCAGGCTCGCGCTGCTCGTGATCACGCACGGCCACACGGATCATTACGGCGGGGCGCAGGCGCTTCTCGATGCGGGCATCGACGTGAAACAACTATGGGTAAGCCCGCAGGGGTTCGAGGAACGGCAGGACAAGGCCTATATCAGGCTTGTCGAGTCATTCGGCAGCAGGGGCACGCAAATCGTCAAGGGGCCTCCCTGCGGCCGCGCCGTGGACGTGGGAGGCGTTGCGCTGAGCGTGATCTCGCCCTGTGAGCCCGACGGGTATGATTATCTAATGGACTGGAACAACAATTCCATTGTCATCCACGCGCGCTACGGCCGCGCGGGCTTCCTGTTCACGGGTGACATCGAAAGGGAAGGGGAGGCAAGGCTCGCCGCCGGGCCGAGGCCGCCGGCACAGGTGATAAAAATCCCCCATCACGGCAGCGCGGGCTCGTCGGGCAGCGTCATAACCGGGTGGCCGGGAGCGCTGCTCGGCGTTGCAACGGCCGGGGCGGACAACACGTTCGGGTTCCCCCATGCACGCGTGCTGAAGGATTTGGGCGAGGCAGGGGTCGATGTCCTGAGGGTGGACAGGGACGGCGCGTGGATCGCAGCTACCGACGGCAGCTCGATCCTGGTGCGGGATTACAGGTGGAATGAGCGCTTGGAGTTACAACCGTGAGGGGGGCCGCGCTTGCCGGCAGCTACTCTGCAAGGGAGTATTTCTTTACTGCGAGCTGGTTCATGGTCTCGCCCGTCCTCGGAAGCCCGCCTTCGTAATCATACCAGGCAAAATAGATGGATCCCGAGTCCCGGTCGAAGATCGAGTCGAAACCGTACAGCGCGGCGAGGTTGATTTTCGTTATGTACGGCGCTTCGACGAGCGGGTTGAGCTCGCGGTCGAAGACGAAGATGTAGATCGTGGTCTCCCCAAGGCATTCGCCTGAATCCGGATCGCATTCTACATCGTACCACAGGCCCGTGACATAGACCACTTCCCATCCCTCGTCCACGAACATCTTGTAGTTGGAAAAATCGGGCGGCCCCTCCGAATCTATGGGTATGACGGGAAACGCGACGTGCGCCCTGTCTCCGTGCGACTCGATCGGCGGAAGCTCGTCTTCGTTCGCAAAGCCCATGTGCAGGTCGAACCAGTCGGGCGGATTTTCCTCGGTCCACATCGTGTCGTTGACGTACCAGCCGGCGAACACCCTCGAGTCCTCGCCCCAGTGCTGCACGCCGATGACCGGCATGCCTTCCATGGGCGGATCCTCTTCACCGGGATTGGTGATCAGGTCTATGGGACGGGGAATGGACATGGGACCGGTATCGAACTGCAGCACCTTGGATTGCATCTTATAGCCGAAATTCGTCCCGTCTATCTCAACGAGCTTCATGTCAAAGACTCCCAGGTGGAGCGTGTCGCCCCACCTGCACGCGCTGGATGTCAGGAACCTTCCCGACTCTGTGCTGAACAGGGTTGCGCTACCCCACTCAATGTACTCGGGCCTTGTCTTGAAAAGCCCGTACATGCCCATGGTGTCCGTGGTCACTGCGTAAAGATCGGTTTGAAACCCGCCGTCGCCTTCCTCCATGGGGCCCATGATAATATGGTAGTCATCGCCGCATTGAACGGCCATGAGCTGGCTGGGATAGGGTATCCCCACATCGATCTCTAAATCGTCGATCAACTTCGAGGTTTTGACGTAGCCATAACCGGCGTTGAATTTCAGCACACGGATGTTTCCAAAGGCGTCGCCTACCACCGGCTGGCGGATGACACCCTGGAGCAGGTAGAGCGTATCGTCCTCGGTGATCAGGGCAATCAGGTTGTCGAGAGCGCATTCCCATGGACGATAATTCTGATTGCATATGTGATCGTCCGTCGGAACCGTTGTCATGCCGAACATTCCCAGCCGGTCCTTGTCGAACTGGTACAGATTGTAATGCGCTGTTTCATCATCGGTGGCGGATTCATAGGTCTGGTACGTTGAGAAAGCCAGCAGGTCATTGTCGTGCATGGCAAGAAGCAGCCCGCCGCTGTCCCCCACGCCGCGGTCAAAGTCGCCGCGCACGCGTATCTGGTGATCCAGGGGCACGATGGAGGGCTCCGATTCAACCAGCCCGGGCCATGGATTGACAAAGGGCTCTTCCTCTTCCTCGACATCATCGGCGTCATCGCCGCCCGCGTCGTCGTCTCCCGCGTCAACGCCCGGCGTATCGTCATCCACCTGGTCGCCGACCTGGTCCCCGGCCGTGTCGCCGCCGCTGTCATCGTTCCTCTGGTCGGTTGTCGTGTCCTTGTTGTCATCCACGTCGAACTGAGTGAAGCAGGCGGGAAAAGCCGAAGACAGGATAAATGCCAGGATGACAATCGGCAACGAATGAATTATGGATTTCCATTGATTAGTCATGAGACTCCTTTTTCATCTCCATTTTGGATATTATTATACAATTATTTCCAACAATATCAAAAATATTTTCGATATTTTATGAAAGTGAGATCAATGCTGCTTCAAGAAGAGCAGCAGCCGTTTTCACAGCCTGAAGCGCAGTGATCGCGGGAGGTCCAGGTCATGCCGCTCTCATCGCACTCTTCGACCCGGTCGCCGCTGCCGGAGCATCGCTTTTCCCCGGGCCTGCAGGGGTCGCACCCGTTGGTCACGAGCATCATGTAATAATCCCAATCCCACCCGGGTCCCGGGTCCGTGTGCGTGCCGCCGCACTGCAGCCGGTTGGCCTCATCGTGGCCCATGACGTGCTCCCTGTCTTTCGGGATGCCGTACTGGTCGGCAAGCCAGGCCGTGAGATTGGCGCTGGAGCAGTACATGGCGTCGGTGAACCATTCATCCGGGTCTTCGACCCGGCCTTCGTGCTCGATGCCGATGCTGGTGCTGTTGACGCACGTGGCGTGCCAGCCGATATGCCTGTCGTTGACCATCTGGACCACGTGGCCGTCCCCCGATCGGACAACGTAGTGGGATGAAGACGATGGCTGGTGGCAGCTGTGCAGAAAGGCCCAGCAGTCGTAGAACGGCATCTGGCAGGTGTGGATGACGATCAGCTCGATGTCCGCGCCTGTCCTGTCCGAGGGCCAGTAACCGCAGGCCGGGCCCACCCACTCTGCGCGCGGGTAATCGGCCCTGCCGACCGCGCCGGGCGGGTTGATTGACGTGGGGTCATACGAGACGAACACGGTCGGGGATTGCCCGTGCTCCACGAGGCCGTCGGAAGGGGAGGGTGATTGGCTCGAGCATGCAGGAAAAGCCGTCAGGATGAGCAGCGCGCTGGATTTTAAACCGTTCATGGATATTTTCATTTTATACCGGATTTGCCGTGTCCCGGCAAATTTTTTCGATTTGAAGAGGGCAGGGGAGGCGTTAATCTTCCCCGACGACAAAGAACCTGTACAGGACCTCCCCGGTTTCACCGGTGATGACGGTGTGCTCGCCGATGGTCAGGGCAAAGGGTGAGATCTCCACGCTCCTTGTTTCGTTCGGAGGGCAGGAATCGTCGTAGCACGCCATGCATTCGCCGCCGAACCCGAAAAGGCGCATCCGGTTGCCGGGCAGAAGGTCGAAAGCGATCTGAGAATGCGTCTCACAGCAGGTAGGGGACGGATACGTTTCATACTCAACCGTAACGAGGAGTTCGACGGGCTCGCCGAGATCATAGTAATCCCTGCCGTCCACGGCAGTTATGTGGAGGGGGAAAACGCTGCATTCGGACATCGGGTCGGCCATGGGATCGCTTACAAGCCCCCTGATTTCCCTCGAAGAACCATCAAGGATGACCTCGTAAGCATATGGAATACCACGGTTTTCTATTACCTGTTCGCTGGCCTCCACATCGATGCAGTCGCAGTCCCAGCAGCACTCGTCATAGCACACCATGGCCGACAGAGTGCCGAAATAATACCCCTCGCGCATGTAATCGGGATTGATCAGCCTGAGCGGCTCGAACTCGCTGCAGCCGCAATAACCCGTTGTATAGATGACCTCGAAGCCGATTCCCTCCCGCGTGCCGTAAAGCCGGTCGCGCCGGCTGCCCAGGGGATTGAAAGCGTCGAGACCGGCAAGCATCCAGGGGCATTCGCCCTCCAGGCAGGCAAAGCTGTAGGGCATGTCATTGACAACGGCTTCATACACGCCGGGACCGGGCAGCCTCACGCTCAGGTACTCCGTGTTGACCTCTCCGGGGTCGCAGGGCTCCCAGCCGTAGGAGCACATGAATACCGATGCGTTGATCATGAGAAGGTCATCGTCGATCCATTCGAAATCATGGCGCCATTCAAAATAATAGCCGCAGAAGGGCGCAACCTCGTGAATGATGAGCGTGGCGGAAGGGTCTTCGTCGTGGCAGCCTTCAAGGTCGAACTCGACGGCCAGGACCGTGGCGGGAATGAGCCTGCACTCACCGGCATCCGGCGCAATATCCACGACTTCGGTCGGCATATCCGGCCAATGATCGGGGGGGGTGTCCGGTGGGTGATCCGGCGGCACATCCACGGAGTCCCGGCCGTCGGGCCCGGTCTCGGGACTCGCGTCATCCGAACCGTCTCCGGCAAGGCCGGATGAGCTGTAGCACCCGCCGAGCAGGATCAGCGCCGGAACGATCGCGCTCGAGAAAATCATAAATCCGGTAACGCGTTTATTCATGGTCTGTTGCTCTCCTGATTTGAAATCCATAAATCCGAGGATTACAGGCTGACTATATTAGACAGGGCACATTTTTTCAACTCCCGCGGGGCAGGTTTCAGCGCAGTTGCAACCCCCGGTATGAAAAAAGGGTATGGGGAGTGCCCGGGGGTTTGCAACCGCTGTCGGAAAAGTATGGTCAACCCCGCCCTGATTAATATTATCGCAATAACCATGCCTGCCAGGCGTGCATTGAAAACGCATGGTTTTCCGATCCAGGCCCGGCTATGCCATGGCAATTGCGTCATATGAACAAGAAGAAGGGACCGGCTTTTGTGGTTTCAAGTGATTCGAGTGTTTCCTAGTTGACATAATATCCCTTATGCGAATAAGGACG
>JBDRLK010000667.1:0-2241 GCA_043813155.1 Pseudomonadota bacterium
CCGATGAGAAGATGGAGATCTTCTCCGGCATCCCCTCGCTGAAATACCGGTAGACCACCTGGAAGTCCGCGGCCAGATGCTCCCTGTCCCGGCTATAGACGCGGGACAGCACATCGTGGACCCCGGCGGCCGCCTTGCCCGACGCGCGGCAGGGGTTCCGGATCTTCAGATCGCGCAGGAACACCGTCTTGCTCGGTTGGAGGGCCGCCTCGGTCCAATGGGAGTCCTCGGCCACGAACCAGCCGACCCAGGCCGCGGACAGAGGCTCGCCCTCGAGGATATAGGTTGGGATGGGCCCCAGGTCGAAATCGAACTTGGCGTGGAAGACCTCGTGCACCAGGATGGGGGCGACGTTTTGGATGACCGCGTGCCATGTCTCGGGGTCGGGCTCTTTGGGCCCGAGGCACACTCCCAGCGCTTCCAGCAGGTCGGATGAGAGCATGACCCGGTGGGCGCGTCCGGACCACGTGCCCAGGGTGTGCCGCCTGTCGCGGGCGTTGAGCCCGAACGTGATCTCGGGGTGGGCGGACAGGAAGCTGCGCGCCACCTGTCCGGGCGCGTTGTAGGGATGTGAGGAGAGATACTCCGTGAAGCTCCTCTCCATGAGGGGCCCGAGCCACTGGGGTTCAAGCCTGCCCGGCGGGTCGGCCCAAAGCCCGCGCGCCGGGCCCGCCGCGGCCAGCATGACCAGGATGCCGCACAGCCCCGCGGATGAAAGTCTCATGGCTCGAGAACCTCCTACCGCTAAGTCTACACCCAGGCGGGTCCGGCCGCAAGCGTCGTCATGTTGCGGCCAGGGGGACGGGAGGTTGAGGGCCTGCGTGTCGCCGGCATTCCTCGGGCCCGAGCGGGATGGGTCTCGGGTTTTCCGCCAAGCCGTGGAAGCGCGGGGGGGGGCGCTACGCCCCGGCGCGGAGCATGCCCTCCAGGATGGCCACGGCATCGGCCACCAGCTTGGGGCAGACCGTTCCGACGAGTTCCTTGCCCTGCGGGCTCTCGTAGTCCTCGGGCTTGGACAGCTTGCCGTCCAGCAGCTCCTTGCAGGTCAGGTAGCCGTGCCGGCGCTGGAACTCCTCTACAAAACGGCGCACCATGCCGTGCGTCTTCAGCTTGGCATCCTTGTCCTGGCCGGAGGCGGCGCCATGGGCGAGCCCGATGACCATGATGGCGCCGGTGGCCGCTCCGCAGGTCATGCCCATCCGGCCCATGCCCCCGCCGAATCCGGCGCTGAGCTTCCGGGCCGGGGCCTGCTCCAGGCCGAAGTCATGCGCGAAAACCGACAGCACGGATTGGGAGCATGTGAAGCCGTCCTTGAAAAGGGATTCGGCGCGTTCTGATCTGGTCATGGGTTCCCCCGCCGGCGCGGTCAGGCGCCCGGCCCGGTCATCTGCCGCACGGTTGCCTTCACCCAGCTCCAGTTCAGGCCGACATGCGCGGCCGCGCAAAGGAGCAGGGCGGCGCCGCCTCCCTCATGCACGATCGAGAAGACGTCGTCGGACAGATGGTCGTGCAGGAGCGCGGTGACGCCCTGGTTCAGCGCCAGCAGGGCCATGACCGGATTGACGATTCTCAAGGCTTTGACTCTGTCCATAACTGGCTCCTCCTTTTGCGACGCAAGCATAGAATTCAGTTCTTTACGTCTTCAACGCCGCGGCTCTAGCCGATGGTTAGGCGTCCTTCTAAGCTGCGTATTGATGAATCAATTCCGAAACGAAGGTCTGATATGGAATGCCCATTCGCTTAGCCTTTTGCTTGATATCTTCCAAATCCTGGCTATTAACTCGAATGTTCAAGACCGCATCCTTCTTTCGCCTGGCTATGGCTTCGGCGATCCGATTAAATTCCTCTTGAGAAGCGCGGCGGCACTCTCCTCGAAGAACGGCGCGCTCAATTGCTTTTTCGCTCCGACTAAGACTGATGCTCTTCTTCATCTTAATTCTCCCCGAATCCATTTCTTGGTATACATCCGGCTCGGGAATATCGTTTTGAGGAATACGTCATCTCCGGTCCTCACGTATGGCACGGAGAATTTCCTCAAAGGATACGCCCCTCGTGCGCTTAAGCCACGCGTTCTTGAGGGGACCCCGCCGAATGGCCATCCCTTAGAAATGTAATACAATTGCATATACATGTCAAGGGGCTCAAGGCTGTGGCAGCGCCACCGTCATTATTCATCCGCGAACGTTCACTGGACGCCTAACCGCCGTGGTGCGCCTCGCGCGCCCTGAGACGCAATAGCCT
>JBDRLK010000668.1:0-2347 GCA_043813155.1 Pseudomonadota bacterium
TGCGGGGCTTCAGCCCCGCTTGAAATTTGTAGTGCGGGGCTTCAGCCCCGCTTGAAATCGGAGCAGCAAATGCCCTACACCGGCAATATTTCTTACTGGGTCGAGCGCAACAGCGCGATCTTTCCGGCGAAGACCGCGGTGATCGACGACAGGCGCAGGCTCACCTATAAGCAGCTCCAGGAGCGCGTGTCCGGGCTGGCGGCCGGCCTGCGGGCGAGCGGCGTGAAAAAGGGCGACAGGGTGGCCTGCCTGCTTTACAATTGCGGCGAGATGGTCGAGCTGTGCTTTGCCTGCGCAAGGCTCGGCGCGCTCTTCGTTCCCCTGAACTGGCGGCTGGGGGAGGAGGAGCTCGTGTTTATCCTCAGGGACTGCACGCCCGCGGTCCTGGTTTACGACGGGCCGTGGGAGGAGAAAGTAAAAGGGATTGCCGGGCAGGCGGATTCAATGCGGCTGGTGAAGACGGGGGGCGATTACGAGGACATGCTTGCCGGGTCCGAAGAGACCGCGAGCCACGAGCCGGAAACGGGCGGGGACGACGATCTTCTCATCATCTACACGTCGGGCACAACGGGCCTGCCCAAGGGCGTGGTGCTCACGCACGACAATGTTTTCTGGCAGACCATCAACGGCTGGTCGCTGGGCGTCTCGCCCGACACGGTATGCCTCGTGCTGCTGCCCCTGTTTCACGTGGGCGGGCTCAACAGCTCGGTCACGCCCATGCTCCACGTGGGCGCGACGGTCATCCTGCACAGGGCCTTTGACGCGAAAAAGGTGCTGGCGGCCGTGGAGGAGGAGAAGGTGACGGGCATCGTGGCCGTTCCCGCGATCTACCAGTTTTTGAGCGAGCAGCCCGAGTTTCAAACGCGCGACCTTTCGTCCCTGGAGGTCCTGATCTCCGGCGGCGCGCCCCTGCCCCATCACCTGATCGAGCTGTACCACGGCAAGGGGTTCGAGCTGCGGCAGGGCTACGGCCTGACCGAGGCCAGCCCGGGCGTGACGGGCATGGGCCCCGGCGAATGCCTGGCCAAGGCCGGGACCGTGGGCCGACAGCTCCCGTACACCGAGGTGAGGATCGCGGACGGGGACGGCAGGGCTCTTGCCGCCGGCGTGGAGGGCGAGATCCTCGTCAAGGGCCCGAACGTGATGAAGGGCTACTGGAAAAGGGAGCAGGAAACCGCGCAGGCGCTCGAAGGCGGCTGGCTTCACACGGGCGATATCGGCGTCATGGACGGGGACGGGTTCGTTTCCATCGTGGGCCGCGAGAAGGACATGATCATCTCGGGCGGGGAGAACATCTACCCCGCCGAGATCGAGAAAATCCTGGCCGGCCACCCGGACGTGGAGATGGCGGCCGTTGTCGGCAGGAGCGACGAGAAATGGGGCGAGGTCCCCGTGGCCGTGGTCGTCCCGAGGAAGGAAGGCCTCGATCCGGCCGCGCTCCTGCGGCTGCTGGAAGGCAAGCTGGCGCGCTACAAGATCCCGAAGGACTTCCTGTTCGTAAAAGAGCTGCCCGTGAACGCGGCCGGAAAAGTCATCAAGCCCGAGGTGAAGAAGAAGCTGGGGATAACGTAATCGGATGTAGTGCGGCCCTTTACGGGCCGCTCCTGCCGGGTCGGAAACACGCGGGGCTAAAGCCCCGCACTACGACCGAATAGTTGGAGAGCACATGCCATTCATTACCGTCAACAACGTCAACCTGTACTACGAAGAGGAAGGCCGGGGCGAGCCGCTGCTCATGATCCAGGGGCTCGGGTACGATCACAGGCCCTTTGCGTGGCTGCGCGCCGGGCTGAAGGAGCACATGCGTCTCGTCCTGTTCGACAACAGGGGCGCGGGAAGAAGCGACGCGCCGGACGGGCCCTACACGGTCGAGCAGATGGCGGGCGACGCCGCGGCCCTGCTGGGCGCGCTCGGCATCGAGCGGGCGGCCGTGCTGGGTATTTCTCTGGGAGGCTCCATCGCGCAGATGATGGCGCTTCGCCATCCCGACAGGGTGGGCAGGCTGATCGTGGGCTGCAGCTATTTCAGCGGCAACCCCGCGAAGATCAGGATGCCGAAGGAAACGCTCGATATCCTGACAAAGAGGGAGGGCACGGCCGAGCAGATCGCGAGACGCGGCCTTGGCATCGCTTTTTCAGATGACTATCCGGCCCGCAACCCGGAGGTTTTCGAGAAGCTCGTGCGCTGGCGCGTGCAGGACCCGATCACGCCTGAGGGGTATTTCGCGCAGCTGCAGGCGGGGCTGGGCTTTGACGTCGAAAACGAAGTGTGCAATATTGCGGCCCCCACATTGATCCTTCACGGCGATGCGGACCGGGTTGTTCCCGCCGACCGGGGCAGAGAGCTC
>JBDRLK010000669.1:0-4032 GCA_043813155.1 Pseudomonadota bacterium
TGCGGGGCTTCAGCCCCGCTGGTTTCTTCTTCACGTCGTAGTGCGGGGCTTCAGCCCCGCTGGTTTCTTCTTCACGTCGTAGTGCGGGGCTTCAGCCCCGCTGGTTCGGCCCAGAAGCAGCGTCCCTAAAGGGCCGCACTACTTTCATATGAACAGCTAGTTGCCGCCGGGGATCTCGGGAGGGATGAGGAAGTAGATGCTTCTCGTGTCCAGGATCGTGATGCCGTCGCCCACGACGTGGACAAGGCACTCGTAAAGCTGGGGCACGGTGGTCGATTCGACGGTCGTGTTCATTTCCGGGTAGATGTCGAAGCAGACCGTTGTTCCGGGAAGCACCTCGGTGAACACGTCGGGGAAGGTGTCGCCGTCGCGGTCGGCCACGGCCAGGCCGCCCACGCAGATCTTCACGGGGTCCATGGGGTCGGGCACGCCTCCCACGGTGTTGGGCTGGACCCTGTCCACGAAGATCCTGGCGTCCACCGCGTCGGCAGGCACGTCCTCGAGGGCCGTCGACACCTCGATGGGCACGTAGGCTGCCAGGGTCTGCACCGCGTTGACGACCTGGGAGCCGAGCCCGGAGCCGCTGCCGCTGATATTGTAGACGAGCGGGTTGCCCCAGGTGTCCACCGCGCCCGTTGCCGTGGCCACGGCCCTGTAGTCCGAGTCGCTGCTCCACGTGTCGGAGTGGACGCCGATGACCTTGATGTTCGCCGCGGTCAGGGCCGCGACGGTCGTGGACCAGGCGGGGGCGCCGAGGCCGCCGCTGTAGTTGTACCCGCTCGGGCCGTTGTGGAACGGTGCGTCGCTGATCATGACCACGATGGGCACGGAGCCGGACCTGAAGCAGGGGTACCCGAACTCGCCCGCGCCGCACGAGCCCTGCGGGGCCAGGTAGCCCCCGAGGCCCCCGCCCGTGGCAATGGCCCAGAGCGCGACCGCGTTGCTCTCCGGGTCGTCGTACCCGTAGTGGATGCTCAGCCTGTTGACCGCGTTCTGCGCGGCCGACACGCTCGACGTGGTCCTCTGCTCGAGGTAAAACACCCTGTCGCCCGACCAGGCGTCCCCGTAGGGCGCGACCGGGTAATCGTCGTGACCTCCCACGCCGTACCAGGCGTCCGGGATGATCGCGTCGATGCCCGGGATGACCGTGGAGCTCAGGCTGCTTTGCAGGTTGGAGAGCTCGCCGCTCATGCTCCCGGTCGTGTCCACCATGAAGAACACGTCCGCGTGCTGGATGTTCGTGGAAAAAACGAGCGTGTCCATCTCCGGGTCCGGGTCCTCCATGTAGGGGACGATGAACACGAAGTCGCCGCGCTCTCTCGGGCTGTCGCCCGGGTCGAGCGGGTTGGACCCGTAGACGATCTCGACCAGGTCCGTGACGCCGTCGCCGTCGCTGTCGGGATTGCAGATGTCCGTGCCCCTGGAGAGCTCGTCGGCGTCCCCGACGCCGTCATTGTCGCTGTCCGTGTCCCTGAAGTTCGGAAGGAAGTCGTCCCCGCAGTCCGCGGGCGGCGTGCCGAGGTCCGCGTCGCCCGCCTCGTCCGCGTCGCTCAGCCCGTCCCCGTCGCTGTCATCGTCGAGGTAATCCATGATCGTGTCGCCGTCCGTGTCCTCGATCGTCTCCACAACGTCGGGGATGGTGTCGGCGTCGCTGTCCTCGTCGAGAAAATCGAACGTCCCGTCGCCGTCGCTGTCAACGGGCGGCGTGGCGATGGTGTCGTCCCCGCCCTCCATGAAGTCCGGGACGAAATCCCCGTCCGAGTCCAGGTCCCTGTAATTGAGGATCCCGTCCCCGTCCGCGTCTTCAAAGCCCTCGTGAAAATCGGCGATATTGTCGTTGTCGCTGTCCGGATCGCGGAAGTCCGGGATGCCGTCGGAATCGGAATCAACAGGCAGGCTCAGCGGGTCCCCGTCCCCTCCCTCGACCGAGTCGGGAATGGTGTCGGAGTCGCTGTCCAGGTCCATGCTGTCCGGCGTGGTGTCCCCGTCCGTGTCGACCAGCCCGTTGCCCTCGTCCTCGTCCCTTATCGTGTCGCCGTCCGTGTCCTCGTAGGGCGTGTCCTCGGGAAGGAAGTCGAGCGGCGCGTCGGGCAGGGTTTCCGGATACCCGTCCAGCCCCGTGTCCGCCATGTCGCCTCCGGGAATGTCCCACATCGTGTCGGGCATTGAATCGAAGGGGACGTCCCAGTTCATGTCCGCCGTGTCGTCAGGCCAGCCGTCGCCCGGATTACCATCGCCGAGCAGGCTGCCCCTTTCCGCACCGCATCCGGCGAGCGGAAGGCAAATCAAAACAAGAACAATATAACCGTGTTTCATTTAGCTCCCTCCCCTCGTTTGCTTCATTATCCTCTTGTTGCAGGCCTCGGTTTACACTACGCCCATTCTACCATTCAGCATACCCTCAAATTCATCTCATTTCAACACGGTTTTATAAAAGATGGCGCCCGCGCTTGAATCCGCAAGAGGGTGCGGCGGGGGTGAGCTGAAAGCCGACAGCCGAAAGCTGATGGCTAGTCGTCCGCGACTACCCTGTCCCGCCCGAGAAACTTGGCCCTGTACAGCGCCCGATCGGCGGATTTTGTCAGGCGCATCGGCGTCCGGTGTCCCAGGGATGTGCACGACACGCCGCATGACACGGAAAGCCGCAGCTTGCTTCCCCTCCCTAAACGAAGTTTTTTAATCTTTCGACTGATCTTTCCCGCAACCTTTTCGGCAGACTCGAGGTCGGTCTTGAAGAGTATGACGGCGAACTCATCCCCGCCGTACCGGGCGGAGAGGTCAACGGCCCGCAGGCTCAGGCGCAAAACTCCGGCTATTGCCCTGATGACGTCATCGCCCATGAGATGGCCGTACTTGTCATTGATGGGCTTGAAATGATCGATGTCCATGAGAACGAGAGAAAGAGGCTGCCCCATTCGAATGCTCTCCTCAATCAACCGCTCGAGCTTTTCCTCGTAGATGCGCCTGCTCATCAACCCCGAAAGGCCGTCGATCTCGGCGAGCCTCTTCATCCTCTCGTACAGACGCGCCCTCTCGATCGCCAGGGTCGCCAGGTTGGCTACGCTTCTCAAGGACTTGATGTCTTCCTCTCCCACGGCTCTTTGATTGTAAAGATTGTCAGCGAGAATGGCCCCCACAGGCTCTTCTCCGCGAAACAGGGGAACGAGAACGAAATTTCTAAACGTCAGCCGGGGCCGTCTGCCCGTGCTCACGTATACCTGGCACTTGTTGTTGGCAAAGGAGATATTGTTGGTGATGCTCATGTGAATCAGTGTCCTGAGCGATGTCCTCCTGGAAAGCATCTGCTTGATGGACCTGATATGAATGCTCAGCTTGCTTCCGGGAAGGGAAAACGAGCTCATCATCCTCGTAAGGTCCCAGGCCTCGGGATCTTTCTTTATTTTTCTGAACGACTGAAGAAGAACCTTCAGGTCGATCTGCAGCGACTCTATCTCCTCCCATATCTTGTGAGCCTGCTTCCTGTCGGCGGGGCCCACGGCCATCTTGCAGGTCAGGGACCGGCGATTTTCATCCAGGAGAAAAAGGAAAGCCCGGTTGAATCCCATGCCTTTCCCCGACGTGATTCCGGACAGGATAACATAGATGAGCTCATCGAGCTCCAGCGACGAGAGTATCCCCTCGGTAATCGACGTGATAAACTTGAGCTTCTTTTCCAGGTCTTTCATTCCGTCTATCATGCTATGTTTTCCCTAAGACCGCCCGGAGCCTTCGCGAACCGAGCAGAGCAGCCCCGACGAGAATCAGAAGCAGCGAAATCCACTGGCTTGTCGAGAAAATCAGCAGATCGCCCCGGAAAGGATCGAACCTGTAGTATTCGATGACAAACCTGAAAATGCCGTAGGCAATAAAGTACAGCCCCGCAATCCGGCCCCTGCCGCTCCTCCTGGAGTAAAGGTGCGTCAGCAGGACGGCGAGAGCCATTTCCAGGCCGGCCTCCATGAGCTGCACGGGAACGAGCGGGGGCGTTTCCGCGGCCGCGAGCCATAAGAGGCCGCGATTCGTCATGTCGGC
>JBDRLK010000670.1:0-4376 GCA_043813155.1 Pseudomonadota bacterium
AAAATAATTTGCCGAGTAAGAGGGAGGCTTATGACGGCCGAAAAGCCTATAGCTGAAGGCGCTCTAGCGGCTGCGCCGCAAGAGCTTACTTCTCGGCTTTTGCGCCTATCTCACCTTCAAACTTGTCAATGCACTGCTTTATTTCCGGCAGGAACTCCGCGGAAAGCGCGATTCCCTTTCTTGTCGGGCGCCACTCACCATCGTTGTCCACGTAATAGACTCTCAAATCGAAATACAGCCTTCCCCTGTATTCCCTGATAATCGCACGGACTTCCTCTGTGGCCGTTTTCTTGAAGGAATGCAATATTTTATCATCTGCCATATTTACTCTCCCTTAAAGTTATATTTATATATTAATTACTGAATCAAGATAGAATTCATCTTCATATATATACACAATAATAATCATTTTGCAATGGAAATAAAAAAAAAGTGATATTTAAATGAAATCGCGAATAACCGGTGAAAAAAGGAAAAAAGTGTGGTAAACAACAGGAAAGGACGGACGGCCCATGAAAAAAGGGTTATTGCAATTCATTTTGCTCGCTGCGCCTCTCATGCTTCCTTGTTCCTGCTCGGGAGGTTTCCAGATCGAGGGCGAGCTTGACGGCTCCGATGCGGCCGGGGACATTCAGGCCGATCGTGCCGATGCAGGCGATCCTGCAGACGAGGATGGCACAGATGCCGGTGATTCGGCCGGCGATCCGATGCCGGACGAGCCGGGTGCCGAGACTGTCCACGACCCCCTGGAGGACACGTCGGAACCCGAAACCGTGGTTGACGTCCCGGTCGAAGAAGTAATCGAAGACGTACCGGAGGAAACCACCCCTCCCCCCGCCAACCGCTTCGGGATCGGGCTCGTCAGCCCGGGAAATTCCGGTCAATGGGACCTGTCGTACAGCCTTGCGGGGGACGGAGGATACATCAAGCCAATCTTCCCCGGTGTCGAGCCCTCCATGGGCTCGGTTCCGCCCGAATGGGTCGATGCTGTCAGTCAGATCTATTCGAGGACCCTGATCGCCGTCATCAGGATCGGCCCACCCTGGGGCAACATGTACGTCAGGAACATGTCCGACGGCGGTTCTTTCACGAGCTATACTGAAATTGCCGGAAAATACAGCATGGTTGTCGAGGCGGTCATGCCGCACGTGACCGCGGGCTGGCCCATTTATTTCGAAATTCACAACGAGCCGAACCTGTGCTACGAATGGAAGTGCCGCACCCACGAAGCCCCTCCCCACGCGGATACGCCCGAAGGGTGGATACACTATTCCGACACGGCCCATGAATACGCCTATTTTCTCAGAGACGTGGCCGATGCGCTTCATGACATCGGCGACGCGAGAATCCATGTCATCAACGGCGGTCTTGCTCCGGGCGGTACGGTTACCTGCCAGTGCGACGGGGACGGCGGCACGCCCGGCATCACGGCCCTCGAGTTCATCAGGGAAATGGAGATCGCCGTGCCGGACATCTGGGACCGTATCGATGCATGGGCAACGCACTCCTACCCTTCGTCCGGCCTCGGCTGGGGTTTCTTCGACACCTACGAGAGCTGCGGGCCGGGCCTGCACTTCTTCGAGAACGAGCTGGCGGAAACAGGCCGCAGCTTCCCCGTCCTGATCACGGAGACGGGATGGACCATCAGCCACGAGGGACATCACTGGTCAAGGGACCAGGTCTCGGATTTCATGATAAGCGCATGGAACGATCCGTGGCTGACCCACGATGACATCCTGGGCGTCATGCCCTTCATGCTCCAGGACGGCGCATGGGACAATTTCGCATGGGTCGACCCCGGCGGGACGCCCTACCCTGTTTACAACGCCGTGAGAAACCTTCGCTGCTCCATGGGGATCCCGCCGGCCTGCGACTAGGAGCCATCTATGAAAAAAAAGTGCAGCAATCCTATGTCGAACCGCGCGTTGACATTTGCCGCGGTTCTCTTCATGTGCTTGAACGGGTGCAATGGCAATGATTCAGGGCCGCCGGATTCGGACGCGGACCTGGAAACAATCCCGGACCCGGCAGCGGAAGACATGTTCGGGGATCCTCCGCCGGATGAAATATCCGACGCGCCCGCCGAGGTTCCCGATTCCGCGGACCCGGTGCCCGACGACATGATCACCGGGGACGAGCCCGCGCCGGAGGACGGGTCGGATCTGCCGGAAGAAGCCGATGGACCGGAGACGCCTCCCTGCCTGCCCGACCCCGGCGACCCCGATGTCTTTGACATGGAAGGGGTGGAGCGCGACCTGGCCTGGCTGGCGGCCGAGTACGGCTCGCAGTTCCAGAGGGCGGACATGGAAAGGATCTGCGTGCCTGGGGGCGTTTACAGGCTCACGGAGTTTCGCGAGAGGGAAGGCCCCTCGAACATCGACGTCACGGTGTTCGACGAGGGGGGAAGCCCCATCGCGTCGCTGCCCGTGGCGTTCTACTGGCCCGACGCACCCGAAACCTCGAGGGAAGATGAATGGTACCCCGTCAAGTTCACGGGCATAACGAACGATGAAGGGAGGGTCGGCTTTGCCCTGGGAGGAGGATCCTACCACGGCCCGGGCGAGGGCGGCCCGCACGCCATCTGGGTCAGCGATGAAACCTATCCCGGCGATCTTGCGGACAGGCTCGGCATGCTCGTTGGAACGAACCACCGCCACCTGGATCTGACTTTCGTCCTGATGTTGGCCAGGGAATAGCCGGGGATATTGAAGCAAAACCTCTACGTGCAGCATGGTAGCTGCACGCCCTTTTCATGGCGCCCCAAGGGGGCGCAGCTACAGGCCCTTTCGCCTCGCTCGCCTGAAGAGGATAAAGGCGAACGGCAGGATCATGAAAAGGATGGCGAGCAGGATCGCTGCCTCGGAAGTTTCCTCGCCGACCATGACGCATCCGCATCCGGACTTCAAACGGCCGCCTATCATGCACATGGACCCGAGCTCCTCATCGGTCTCGCAGTGCATGTTGATGGGGCACTCGCACTCGCCCTCGCAACTGCGCGTGCAGAACATGGCGTCGCTGTCTCCTGTCGTGCACCAGCCGCCCAGGCAGGTCTGCGTGCCGTCGCAGGCATCGCCCGGTTTCAGGACTCCGGGGACGGGGAAGCAGCCCCAGGCGCCGTCATCCTCGCCGGACTGCCGGCAGTCGAAGTTGGTGGGGCACCCTATCATCCCGCCGCAGTACATGCTGCACACTTCGTCGCTTCCGTCGAAAAGCGCCAGGCAGCCTCCGCTCTGGCAGTCGGAATTGCTGTTGCACGAATCCCCCAGCCGGCCCGCGTCGCAGGAACAGTAGCCGAACACGCCGTATTCGCGGGGCTGGCAGGTCATGCGCTCGTCAACAGCGTAGCAGATCTCGTAACCGTAGCCGAAAATGCATGCCGCGCTGCAGAACGAGCCCTCCACCTGCTCGATGCAGTTGAGGCTTTCGCACTCGAGATCGCCGTCGCACGTTTCACCGAAGCCTTTGGGCCCGGGCTCCCCGGGACGGCAGAACCCCATGGAGCAGCTCACGAAGTCGCAGTAATAGCCCGGGTCGCACCCGGTCATGTACACGGGATCGCATTGCTGGCAGGCCTTGTTCTCGGGAAGGCACTGGTCCGGCTTGTCCTCGAATTCCATGCAATCAAAGCCCGGGCCGCAGTCGCCGCCCATGGAGTCGCAGGAAACGCCGCAATAGCTCAGGCCGGTCGCAAACGGGCTTCCGTCCGGGAACAGCGTGATGCAGCGGTCATCGTCCCAGCCGCAGTCATCGTCGGCCGCGCACGGCGAGCAGACCGGCAGGTGGGGACGGTTGTCGGGCACGCAGAACCCGCCCACGCAGATGTACCCCTCGTTGCAATCATCGTTGGTTACGCAGGTCGGGGGCGGAGCGGGCACGCAGAACCCGCCTTCGCACACGAACCCCTCGGGGCAGTCATCCGTGGTCGTGCAGTCCGGAATCGTCCCGGAACAGTCGAGCGATACGGGCAGGCACTGCTTGATCCCTCCGCCCAGGTCGAAGCAGCTGCTGCCCGCCCCGCACTCGGGATCGGACGTGCACGACGCGCCGCAATAGGTCTGGCCGTCAACGAATCCGCCCAGGCAGAAGTCGTCGCTGTCGCCGCAATCGTCGTGGACCCCGCACTTGGCGCACATCCGGCCCACGCATGTCTCGCCGATGCACTCGTACTTGTCCTCGCAATCCGCGCTCGTTGTGCAGTCAGGCTGGGGGCCCGAGCCCGGGTAGAGCGTGCACACGCCGGCGATGTCGTCGCTCGTCAGCGTCCTCGAGGCCGTGCCGCCCGAGTAGTAGCCGCACATGGTCTGGGGATCGGCCCAGCAGGAGTACAGGTCGTCGAGGCCCAGGAAATGACCTTCCTCGTGCGTGACAATGCATTG
>JBDRLK010000671.1:0-3917 GCA_043813155.1 Pseudomonadota bacterium
CCCCACTTTCTTTCCCGAGCTGATCGATGAAGACGGCGTTGACGCCGTCTGCATCGGCGAGGGCGAGGGGGCGATCGTGGACCTGGCCGACGCCCTGGAGCGCGGCGAATCAATAGAATCGATCCCCAACCTTCACGTGAAAACTGACAAGGGCGTGGTGCGCAACGATCCCAGGCGGCTTTGCGCCGACCTCGACGAGCTTCCTTTCCCCGACCGGTCCATCATGCTCCACTACCCGCAGTACCGCTGCTCCACGTCGCGCGGCGTCCTTGCCTCGCGCGGATGCCCGCATGCCTGCGCCTTCTGCTACAACTCGCGCCTCCGCCGGCTTTACAAGGGCAAGGGAACGTACACGCGCCTGAGGAGCGTGGAAAACATAGTCGAAGAATGCGTGCGGCACCGCGAAGACCCCTGGACAACGCAGATCTTTTTCAGGGACGATCTTTTCGCCTGCAACGAGGAGTTCGTCCACGACTTCGCCGACCTTTACGAAAAAGAGGTACGGCTCCCCTTTCTCTGCAACGTGCGCGCGGACAGGATGACGGAGCGCATGGCCCGCGACCTGGCCCGCGCCGGCGCCCGCCTCGTCCATTTCGGCGTGGAATCCGGCAGCGACCGAGTGCGCTACGAGATCCTTCGGCGCCGGATCAGCCGCCAGGACATGCTCAATGCGACGAGGTGGCTGAAGGAGAACGGGATCCAGACCTACACGTTCAACATCGTCGGCGTTCCGGGCGAAACGCTCGAGGAGGCCATGGAAACCCTGGAGCTCAACGCCGCGCTCGAGCCCGACATGGCGGTCTTCAGCGTGTACCAGCCTTACCCCAAGACGCTCCTGGGCGACAACGCCATTTCCATGGGCCTGACCGATCCGGGCGGCGACCCGTTCAGCCCCACCTACTTCGGCGTTTCCATGAAGCGCATGCCGCACGTGCGCCGCTACCGCAACATGGTCGCGCTGTTTCCGGCCGCAGTGCAGTCGAGGCTCATGAGATGGATGCTCCCCCTCCTGCTTCCTCTGCCCGTCACACCGGCCTACGATGCGTTCAACTTTGTCTACAAGGCCACGAACTTCGTTTTTTACATGGGAATTACTCCACCCAGGGACGTGGCCCTTTACAGCGGCCGCTGGATGCCGCCCGGCCCGCCGGAGCGTCGGGCGTAGAAACGCACTTGATAAAACCGGGTTTTTAGGGTACATTTTTTTTAACCCATAGTGAGGTGATGCAACAATGAGCCGTCGACCGGAAAAAACGCTTCTTTGCTCAATAGTCATTCTCGTCTGCCTGGTTCCCGTAAAAACGTTCGCCCAGGGCCTCACGCTCGAGGAAGTCGAGGCCATCATGGAGAACCCCACGGTAAAAGGATCATTTCACGACTGCGCCGCAAGAAAGCCCCATCCCATGTCCATTGATTTTATTCTCATTATCACGGACAAAGGGAAAGCTGCCCTGGCTTACACGGAGCCGGAAGTGGACCAGGACCTGCTCGTATGCCTGCAGGGCGTGACAAAGACCCTCACGTTCAAGGCCACGGGCAACAAGTTCGAAATAACCTACCCCATGGACTTCCCGGCGTACATCCCGCCTCCCGTGACCCAGCCGCCTCCCGTGACCCAGCCGCCCCCGGCGACACAACCGCCCCCGGCGACACAACCGCCTCCCACGACGCAGCCGACCCCCATCCTGACAACGACGGCAGTCGGACCGCCTGAAAAGCCGTACGAATACTGGGAAAAGCAGTACAATGCGGGCAGGGGCATTTACATGAGCGGTCTGGTCATGTCGTCCCTGGGGCTCGTGACCATCCTGGTGGGTGTGCTCGTCTGGAGGCAGGATGATAATTACGGCTATGATACGAGGTTCACCGCCCTTCTGGCCTGCGCGGTCGTGGGCGGGGTTTTCACGATCGGCGGCCTGATGATGTGGTTTCTTGGCGAGATGAAATTCAAGCAGGCCAAGAAGAGGATGGACACTTACAGGGCGCAGCTTGCGCCGGAATTCAGCTTCTTCCCCATGCGCAAAGGAGGGGGAGCGGCGCTCAAGTGGAGCTTCTAGCGTCCGCGCCGATGAAAGCACTTTTCATTCTTTGCTTCTTGCTCTTTCCTTCATGTGATAATTCCCGCCGCACCGGTGATGAACCGGGGTTTTCTGCCGAAAGCGCGAAGGCGCCTGAGACCAAAGCGGTTGCGCATGAGGCGCCCCTGGAGACAGTCCCGGCCCCGCAGAAGGCGCCTTCTCCATGCGGCAGCGTCCCGGAGGACATGAAGTGCATCCCCGCGGGTCCCTTCGTCATGGGGAAGGTCCACGGGCCTGAAGACGCCTTTCCTGCCCACGAGGTCTTTGTCGACACTTTTTACATGGACACGTACGAGGTTACGAACCAGCAGTACAAGGCCTGCGTGGCGGCCGGCGTGTGCGAAAAGAAAACCGACTACATCGGGTTCAAGCTGCCCGACCAGCCCGCCCTGCCCGTGACCTGGCACAATGCCAGCGCCTTGTGCCGGTGGAAGAAAAAAAGCCTTCCCACCGAGGCGCAGTGGGAAAAGGCGGCTGCCGGCGGCCGGCAGCAGGATTATCCCTGGGGCGATGAGCCGCCCGACTGCGCGAAAGCCGCGTACAAGGATTGCAACCTGCCGGCCGCCAGGCCGGTCGGCAGCTACGCGCCCAACGGCTACGGGCTCTACGACATGGCGGGCAATTCCTACGAATGGACGCGCGACTGGTTCGCGCCCTGCATCGAAGGATGCGAGGACGCGTGCGGCGATGAATGCCGGGGCTCGAACCCCGGGGGGCCCTGCGACGGCAGGGCCCCCTGCAAGGGGAGAAAATTCAGGGTGCTGAAGGGAGGCTCGTGGCACTGGGGCCCGGCCATGCTGGCGGTCGCCCACAGGCGGCCCATGCTCCCGGACAGCGGGGACCACCGCCTGGGCTTTCGCTGCGCCATGGACGCTTCGGCAGTCAGGACGGCGAAGGAGCCGTCGCCGCTGACGGATGAAGAAAAGAAGATCTTCTTCTCCTCGGCCCAGGACGATCCGCCGGTCGAGAGAATGGACGAGAGGCATTACGTGCACTCGAACGAGAGCGCTCACTTTCTTTTCTTTCCCTTTATCGAAAACCTTGGCGGCGGGTACGTGGGCATCGGCTCGGACCAGAATTACACGATGATCGCGAAAAGCCGGCCCGAGCTCGCCTGGATCTTTGACTACGATGAAACCGTAACGCTGATTCACGGGGCTCACAGGGCGCTGATCCTCGAGGCGGGCTCGCCCGAAGAATTTCTCGGCCTCTGGGAAAAGGACAGCGTGCAAAAGGCTGCCGCGGCCATCCGGAAGCACGCGGCTGGAAGCGGGCGGCTCGATGAAATCGAAAAAACCTACATGCATTACAGGGAGAACGTGCACGCTTACTTCAGCGCGACCATGAAAAAATCCGAATCAGGAAAAACAATCACGTGGCTCACGGACCCGGAATCATACGCGTTCGTAAAAAAGATGTACGCCGCGGACCGCATACGGGCCATGACGGGGGACCTCCTGGGCGAGCGCGCGCTGCCCGGCATCGGCGAGACCGCGAAAAAGCTCGGCGTCACCATACGGGTGATCTACTTCACCAATGCCGAGGAATTCATTTTTTACCGCAAGAACTTCGTTAACGGGTTCAAGTCATTCCCCGTTGACGATAAGAGCGTTATCCTGCGAACGCTTCACTCGAAGAAGGGCTACGAAGACGCGGACCACAAGTGGCATTACAATGTGCACGGTGTCCGGGATTTCCTCATGCGCCTCGACAAGGGCGTGAACAAGATTCAGAAGTTCACCGGTATCCGCCAGAAAACCACCATCAAGGGCCTGTCCACGATCTGGATCTAATTTCCCCCCCTTCGGGTAGGGGAGGCTTTAGCCTCCCGTCCGCATC